>NZ_WBKP01000010.1 GCF_009602465.1 Cumulibacter manganitolerans
GCCCGGCCGAGCTCGTCCGCGGCGGCCCGCAGCGCCCCGGCGAGCCCGGTGACGCCGTGCCCGCGCAGCGCGAGCACCTCGCCGACCAGCGGCCCGGTGAGCTTCCCGCCCTCGATCTGGCGCAGCACCTTGACCTCCTTGGCGAACTGCAGCACCGCCAGCTCGGCCGGCGCCCGCCAGGCGCAGGCAGCCGCGGTCAGCGCGGAGGCCGTCAGCCGGTCGCCGGTCATCGAACCGGACGTGTCGAGGACGACGCAGATGGCCAGGTCGGTGCGCGCCCAGTCGCGCGCCCAGATCTCTTCCAGAGACGGCATCCGAGCGCCCGAGCGGGCCTCCACGATCGCGTCCATCGACGCGTCGAGGTCGATGTCACCGCCGCGGTCGGCGGGGATCCGGCGCATCCGCGCCGTCCCGCGACCGCCGGGCTGCCCGACCCTCGCCCGGTCGAGCACCAACCGCGCAGCGAGCTCCTTGGCCTTGCGTCGCAGCTCCTCGTCGGTGGCCTGCACCAGCTCGCCGAGCAACGCCATCATGTCGTCCGGGTTGGACTCCATGGCCTCGTCGACCGCGGCCTCGTCCAGCTCGCCGACCTCGGGCGAGACGTCCGAGAACATCGGGTTCGCCGACAGCTCCTGCCGGCCCTTGGTGCGCTGCTTCGGACCCGACTGGCCTCGTCCCGGGGGCGGCGGCTGCGCCGCCTCGGAACCCTGGTCAGCCGGGTCTACGCTTCCCCCGAGTCGTCGTCCTCGTCCTTCGGCTCGCGGCCGAACACCGCTTCGTAGAGCTCGCGCACGACCTCCTCGGGGGTGCGCGAGGAGGACTCGTGCAGCCGCACGCGGCCGGACAGCGCGACCGTGGCGGCGTCCAGCCCGAGATGCCAGTCGGTGACCGGGATGCCCCGCGCCTGGGCCAGCGCGCTGGCCACCTTCACCAGGTCGATCACGCCGCGCACCGACGAGCCGACCCGCACGTCGGAGTGGTCGCGCGTCGAGCGCACCAGCTCGATGACCTTCGCGCGCCAGTCGTCGGGGACCTCGGGGGCGCGCAGCACGCCGATCTGGTTCTCGGCCTCCGGCGACTGGTAGCCCATGGCGATCCGGCAGGTGCGGTCGTAGATCGCGCCGGAGATCCGCGCGGTGCCGACCGAGTCGTACGGGTTCATCGCCGCGACGAACGAGAAGCCGTCGGCGGCCCGCACCGAGCCGAGCCGCGGCACGTGCACCTCCCCCTCCGACATCGACGTGAGCAGCACGTTGAGCGTCTCCTCCGGCACCCGGTTCAGCTCCTCGATGTACAGCAGACCGCCGCTGCGCATCGCCTCGAGCAGCGGACCGTCGACGAAGATCTCCGGGGTGTAGCCCTGGGCCAGCACCTGCGCGGGGTCGAAGTGCCCCACGAGCCGGCCCGGGGTCAGCTCCGCGTTGCCCTCGACGAAGATGAACGGCACGTGCTGGCGCGCGGCGACCGCCCGCAGCAGCGTCGTCTTCCCGGTCCCGGGCGGGCCCTCCAGCACGACGTGGGCGCCGGCCTCGAGCGCGGCGAGCAGCAGCTCGACCTCGCGTTCGCGTCCTATGACCTCATCGCCGAGATCGGCGTACGAAATACTCATTCTCTTCTGCTCACTCAGCTTTCCTCGGTCGCGCACACGGCGACAGACCTCCGGCGCCCTCGAGTCGAGGACGTCGGGGTCTGCCGCCATTATGCCCAGTGCTCGTGCGATGCCTAGTGCTCGTGGACCATCACGCCACGGACGTTCTTGCCCTCTTCCAGGTCGTCGTACCCCTGGTTGACCTCGTCGAGGGTGTACGTGCGGGTGATCAGCTCGTCGAGCTTGATGTCGCCGGACTGGTACAGCCCGATGATCTTGGGAATGTCGGTGGTCGGGTTGCAGTCGCCGAACAACGACCCCTTGACCGTCTTGCGGAACAGCGTCATCAGCGACCCGGGCAGCTTGATGTTGTCCAGGTCGAGCCGGTTCAGGCCGGTCAGCACGACGGTGCCGCCCTTGCCGATCGTGTGGAAGCCGGCGGTGATCTGCGGCTCCTCCACCAGGCCCGTGGTGATGATCAGCTTGTCGGCCATCTGCCCGCGGGTCAGCTCGGTGACCTTCGCCATCGCCTCCTCGGCGGTGGCGAACGCGTGGGTCGCGCCGAGCTCCATCGCCTTCTCGCGCTTGTTCTCCAGCGGGTCGACGGCGATGAGGTTCTTCGCGCCGGCGTACCGCGCGCCCTGCACGGCGTTGATGCCGATGCCGCCGATGCCGTACACGACGACGGTCTCGCCGGGGCGCACGTTCGCCGTGTTCACCGCGGAGCCGAAGCCGGTCGGCACACCGCAGCCGACCAGGACCGCCTTGTCCAGCGGCACGTCGTCGTCCACCTTGACGCACGAGGCCTGGTGGATGACGCCGTACTGGCTGAACGTGCCGATCATGCACATCGCGCCGACCTTGTCGCCCTTGGAGTTCTTCATCGGCCAGTGATCGCCCGGCAGCCCGCCGATGAGGATGTCGGCACCCATGTCGCAGATGGACTGCTGCCCGTTGGCGCAGTAGCGGCAGGTGCCGCAGTTCGGGATGAACGAGCAGACCACCTGGTCGCCGGCCTTCACGCGGGTGACGCCCGGCCCGATCTTCTCGATCACGCCGGCCCCCTCGTGGCCGAGCACCATGGGCAGCTGGGCCTCCATGTCGCCGTTCTTGATGTGCAGGTCGGAGTGGCACAGCCCTGCGTGGGTGTACCGGATCAGCACCTCGCCCTCGCGCAGGTCGTCGTCGAGCTCCAGCTCCTCGACGACGATCGGCTTTCCGGTCTCGTAGACGACGGCGGCCTTGGTCTTCATCACAGCGGACTCCTCGTGGTCGGTCTCCGGGACGCGGCCGATCGGTGACTCGTCGAGGGGCGAACGAGCGACGTGACCGCGATCACCTGTCTATCGCGGTACGCCGGAGTTGTCGAGGGCCGAAGGTCGCAGAACGAAGCCCGGTGGCCACCGAGCGGAAGGTCAGCCGCGCAGGACCGCCTCGCAGATCGCCAGGCCCTCGACCGCGCCGGCCGACAGCGCGCCCGCGCAGTGCACGATCCAGCGGGCGACGCCCTCCGGCGTCCCGCCCCGGTAGGCGGCCAGCGCCTGCTCGTACTCGCGGCGCTCGGCGACGTGCCCGACCTCGGGGACGGCGAGCGCCTTCGGGTCGACGCCGGTGGAGATCAGCGCCACCCGCGCAGCGCCGCGCGCGACCACGCCGTTGAGCGCGGCGAACGGCCTGAGCGCGAGGAGCTCGCCGTGCACGACGGCGGCGACGACGACGCCCGGCAGGTCGCGGGAGCGCGGGGCGCGGACGGTGTCGGCGAGTTGCTGCAGCCTGCGGGAGACCTCCGGGCCGCCGACCGGCCGGCCGAGGTCGTCGTTGTGCAGCGACCCTCGGGCCGCCTGCAGGTGCAGCGCGGCGATCGCCTGCAGCGGTGCCTTCTCCCAGGTCTCGGTGATCCGGCCGAGGCCGCCGGCGACGCGCAGGCAGCCGGTGACGACCGGGTCGTCGATCGTCCCCGCCCGCACCGCCTCGAGCTGGTAGCCGTGGTCCTCGAGCTCGGCGGACGCGCGCGCGCCGCGGATCAGCGACTCCCCGCTGACGTCGGCGGACTGCTTGCGCAGCACCCGATGCTTCAGCAGCCGGTCGACGTCCTCGCGAGCCCGGGCACACGCCTCGGCGACGCCGGGAAGGTCGACGAGGGGCAGCAGCGGATCGGTCGCGGGAGCAGTCGGCACGCGCTCCAGCCTAGCCACCGCCGGAGCGTGCAGCGGCCGGGCCCGCCGACCCGGGCGGGCGCCGTCCGCCCGGGGGATAGGGTTGCCGGATGGACACCAACCACACGAACAGCAAGCCCGAGTTCGAGATCCCGCAGAGCACCCCGCCGGCGGAGCTGCAGATCGAGGACATCACCGTGGGCGACGGCGCCGAGGCGCAGGCGGGCATGACGGTCGACACCCACTACGTGGGCAAGTCCTGGTCGACCGGCAAGCAGTTCGACGCCTCCTGGGACCGCGGCCAGTCGCTGTCCTTCCCGCTCGGCGCCGGGCGCGTCATCCAGGGCTGGGACCAGGGCATCGTCGGGATGAAGGTCGGCGGCCGGCGCAAGATCACCATCCCGCCGCACCTCGGCTACGGCGAGTACGGCGCCCCCGGCGCGATCGCGCCCAACGAGACCCTGGTCTTCGTCGTCGACCTCGTCGGCGTCCGCTAGCCGGTCCCGGCGCGACCGCCGGAGCACTCCCCATAACGTCGGCCGTGCGGCCCGCTGTCCACCTGGGGTGGACGACAGGCCGCACGGCTGACGATTTCCGGAGGTCCTCCCCGGCGAGGACGCCGACGTCGCATTCACGCATGCGACTTTGACAATAAATTCCGCGCGGGCGTTTGCTCTTCTGCATGCCCCTCACGCGCTCCCCCGGCTGCCGCACGTCCTGCTCCCGTCTCGCCGAGCCGCGCCGGCGCGCCTCGCGCACCGGAGCGCGGCGGCGCGGCCTGCGCCGGCTCGTCGCGATCACGGCGATCGGGGTCGGCGGGCTGTCGCTCTCGGCCTGCACCGCGGAGGGCAGCGGGGACGTCGTCGTCGGGTTCTACCCCCTGGAGTACCTGGCCGGCAGCATCGCCGGGGACAGCCAGACGGTGCTGAACCTCGCGCAGCCCGGCGCCGAGCCGCACGACATGGAGCTGACCGCCAAGCAGATCGGCGCCGTCGGCGCGGCCTCCCTGGTGATCTACGAGAAGGGGCTGCAGCCGGCCCTCGACGATGCGGTGCGCAACGAGCACCCCGCGCACGTCCTCGACGTCAGCACCGTGACGCCTCTGGAGGGCGGCTACGAGGAGCTCGGCCACGGCGACGCGGAGTCCCACGAGGGGCACGACCACGAGCAGGAGACGCTGGACCCGCACATCTGGCTCGACCCCAAGCGGATGCTGGCGCTGGCCGCGGCCGTGAAGGATCACCTCGTGCAGATCGACGAGGCGGGGGCGTCGACGTACGAGCAGAACCTCGCCGCGCTGCAGACCAAGCTGGAGAATCTCGACGCCGACTTCACCGCGGGGCTGGCCAACTGCGAGCGCACCGCCATCGTCACGACGCACAATGCGTTCGGCTACCTCGCCAAGGCGTACGGCCTGCAGCAGGTCGGCATCGCCGGGCTGACCGAGGAGGAGCCGTCCCCGCAGAAGCTCGACGAGGTCCAGCAGTTCGTGCAGGCGAACGGCGTGACGACGATCTTCTACGAGCAGGCGGTCAGCGACAAGTACGCCAAGACGGTCGCCGCCGAGACCGGCGCGAAGACGGCCGTCCTCAACACCCTCGAGGTACGGCCGCCCTCCGGTGACTACCTCAGCGCGATGGAGCAGAATCTGCAGGCACTGCGCCAGGCGCTCGGCTGCAGCTAGCGATCGCGAGGGGAGACCGGTGGAGCTTCGGCATCTGCGGTACTTCCTCGCCGTCGCCGAGGAGCGGCACTTCGGGCGCGCCGCCGCGCGGCTGCACATGGCGCAGCCGCCGCTGTCGCAGCAGATCAAGCGCCTCGAGGACGAGATCGGCGCGCAGCTGCTCGCGCGCACCACCCGCCACGTCGAGCCGACGCCGGCGGGGCTCGCGTTCGCCGACCGGGCCCGGGCGATCCTGGCCGAGGTGGACGCCGCGGCCGCCGAGGCGCGCAGCATCGCGCAGGGCAGCGCCGGCTCCATCCGCATCGGCTTCGTAGGGTCGGCGTCCTACCAGGTGATGCCGCAGGTCGCCCGCGCGATCCGCACCGCCCTGCCGGACGTCGAGATCGTGCTCTCCGGCGAGATGCTCACGCCCGCGCAGACCGCCGCGCTGCTGCACGGCACCATCGACCTCGGGGTGCTGCGCGGCCCCGTCGACGCGCCCGAGCTCGCCGTGCTTCCGCTGGCCGACGAGCCGCTCATCGCCGCGCTGCCGGACCCGCACCCGCTGGCGAGCGCCGAATCACTGGACCTCCGCGACCTCGCCGGGAGCCGGTTCGTCGGCTACCCGGGCGGCCGGCGCTCGGTCGTGCACGCCGCCGTCACCGAGGCGTGCGCCCGCGCCGGCTTCTCCCCCGACATCGCCATCGAGGCGGCCGAGACCGCCACGATCGTGTCGCTGGTCGCGGCCGGCGCGGGCGTCGCCCTGCTACCGGAGTCGGTGCGGCACCTGACGATCCCCGGCGTCCGGTACGTGCCCCTGACGCCGGCGCCGCCGCTGGTCCGCCTCGCCGCGGCATGGCGCAAGGACGACGCCTCGCCGCTGCTGGCGCGGGTGCTGGACGTCGTCCGCGGACTATTCCCCGCCGAGCAGCGCGATGTCTGAGGGGTGCGTCGCCAGCGGCGTCACCTCGACCGACATGTACTTGAACAGCGGCAGATTCCACAGGATCTCGTGCAGCCGCTCGTTGTCCGCGACGTCGAAGATGCTGATGTTCGAGTACTGACCGGCGCACCGCCAGATGTGGCGCCACTCGCCACCGCGCTGCAGGTCCTGCGAGTACGCCTTCTCCTTCGCGATCGTCTCGGCGATCTGCGCGGGGTCGGCGTCGTGCGGGATGTGCACGTCCATCTTCACGGCGTACAGCATCAGGCAGGGTCCAGGACGTAGTCGTACACGGTCTTCTCGGCGTCGCCGTCCTTCTGGATGTCGAGCATCAGCTCGGGCTTGACGGCAGAGGCGACATCGTCGGCGTTGTGCTCGTCGCCCGGGAAGTACAGCTGCGCGGTGATCAGCCGGTAGCCCGGCGCCGAGGCCTTCATGTGGATGTGCGCGGGGCGCCAGGCGTGCCAGCCGGCGGCGGCGATGAGCTTGCCGCACGCGCCGTCCGTCGGGATCTGGTACGGCGCAGGCCGCACCGTGTTGAAGACGTAGCGGCCCTCCTCGTCGGCGACCACCGCCGAGCGCAGGTTCCACTCCGGGATGCCCGGGGCGTACTGCGAGTAGAAGCCCTGGGCGTCGGCGTGCCACATCTCGAGCTTCGCGTGCGGGATCGGCTTCCCGTCCAGGTCGCGCACCTGGCCCTCGAACCGCAGCGGCGTCCCGGGCTCGCCGTCGCGCATCGGCATCTGGGCGGTGCCCTGGAACTCCGGCGCGCCGGGCACGTAATACGGGCCCTCGATGGTGCCCTTGGAGCCCTTGCGATCGGCGCTGTTGACCTCCTCGACGACGTGCTCGACCCAGACGTCGAGGAACAACGGCCACTCGCCGTCCTCGCCGACCTGGATCAGCCAGTTCTTCAGCGCGTCGTACTCGGCGTACGTCACCTGGTGCTTGCGGATGGTGTCGTGGACGGCGCTGAGCACCTCCGTGGCGAGCAGGCTGACCCGCTCGGGGTCGGTGTCCGCGACGCCGGCCTGCTGCTTGGCCTTGAACGCCGCGGTCGCCCCGGCGCCCGAGTCGGCCGCGCGGGCGGTCGTCTCCTCCTGAAAATCGGTCATTGCCGGTCCTTTCGTGGTGGTGCGGTGAGTGGGTGCTAGTCCTCGCGGTAGTGCGCGAGCTTGGTCTCGTCGACCGTCAGCCCCAGACCGGGACCGGGGCGGACGGCGAGCCGCCCGTCGACGATCTGCAGCGGCTCGGCGAGCAGGTCGTCGGACATGTCCAGGAAGTTCGACAGCTCACCTGCGCGGCGGGCGGTGGCGGCGAACGCCGCCCCGAAGGCGACCGTGCAGGCCGTGCCGATCTGGCCGTCGATCTGGTTGCCCATCACGGTCTCGACGCCCAGGCCCTCGCACTGCCCGAGGATGCGCTGGGAGTCGCTGAAGCCGGTGCGCGCGGTCTTGATGCTGATCGCGGTCGCCGAGCCGCCGAGCAGCTCGCGGGTGACGTCGGCCTGGGTGGGCACGCTCTCGTCGGCCACGAACGGGATCGCGCTCTGCCGGACCAGCCAGCGGCGGCCCAGCACGTCGTCCGCCGGGCAGAGCTCCTCGGCGAGGGTGAGCCCCAGGTCGGCCATCTGCCGCATGGCCTCCGCGGACTCCGACGGCGTCCAGCCGCGGTTGCCGTCGACGTACAGCTCGATGTCGTCGCCGAGCTCGGTGCGCAGCGCGCGGCACACGTCGACGTCCAGCGCGATCGGGTGCCGGCCCACCTTGACCTTGAACGTCGTGATGCCGTACCGCTCGCGCATCCGTCGGGCCTGCTCGACCATCACCTCGGGAGAGTCGAAGCCGAGCATGTGGCACACCCGCATCTCGTCCGTCCACCCGCCGAGCAGCTCGGTCACCGAGCGGCCGGTCGCCTGTCCGACGAGGTCCCAGATCGCCATGTCGACGGCGGCCTTCGCGGTCGGGTTGCCGACGGTGCGGTGCAGCGCCGCGCGAACCTGCTCGCGCGCGAAGATGCTGGTGCCGCTCAGCGCCGGGGCGAAGAGCCCGCTGATGACGGCGATGATCGAGGCCTGCGTCTCGCCGTAGGTGAACGGTCGTGGCGGGGCCTCCGCGGTGCCGACGAGACCGTCGTCGGTGTGCACCCGGACAAGCACGTGCCGCGCCGTGTCGACCTCGCCGCTGGCGAACCGCAGCGTCTTGGCGTAGGGAATGGCGAACGGAATCGCCTCGATGCGCTGGATCTGCACGCGGTCCTCCTGCCGTCGCACCGAACGTAAACCGCGGTCGAGACGACGTCCAATACCTAATTGCGTGCGATCAAGACTTCCGGGGTCTCAATGCGTCACGAGCAGCTAGATACCCGCGCCCTCGAGCTCGTGCTGGGTCGCCAGCCGGCGGGACAGCTGGGTGGTGGCCGTGGACGCGGCGACCCCGAGCGCCACCGCGCCGAGCGCCCAGCCGGTCCCGCGCCGCTCGATGCCGAGGGCGTGGTCGAGCGAGAGCTTCCCCGGTCCGCTCTCGACCAGCGCCGCGAGCGCCGTGATCAACGTCAGGTTGTACTCGTACCCGCCGTTGGCGTTCCACGGCCCGTTCGGCAGATGCACGGTGCGGACGGCGGTGGTCATCGCGCCGATGAGCCCGGCGGCCGCCAGCGGCGTGAACAGGCCCGCGGCGACCAGCGCGCCGCCCGCGGTCTCGGTGACGCCGGCGGCCAGCGCGTTCTGCCGGGTCGGGTGCAGCCGGAGCGAGGCCATCATCTGCTCGGTGCCCTCCAGCCCCGGACCGCCGAACCAGCCGCGGAGCTTCTGCAGCCCGTGCCCGACGAAAAAGCCTCCGATGGTCAAGCGTCCTACCAGTCGCGCGATTCCCACGATGAGCTCCTCAGGTCCTCGGTGTGCACGGGTGCCCTGCCGCTGACGGCGGCATCGTCGGCGCCCGCGGTCTCGATCATCTCGCCGATCCGTCCACGGCGCCAGATAGCGCTAGATTGACAGAAACGGTTCTGCTGATCTGGAGGCACGCATGTCCGAAGAGTCACCGACGATCGACAACCTGCTGCACGAGACGCGCACCTTCGTGCCCAGCTCGGACTTCGCGGCGCAGGCCAATCTGACGGCCGAGTCGTACGACGAGGCCGCGTCCGACTTCGAGGCGTGGTGGCGCAAGCAGGCAGACCGGCTGACCTGGGAGACCGAGCCGACCCAGACGCTCGACTGGAGCAACCCGCCGTTCGCCAAGTGGTTCGCCGACGGCAAGCTCAACGTGGCCTACAACTGCGTCGACCGGCACGTCGAGGCCGGCAAGGGCGACAAGGTCGCCTACTACTTCGAGGGCGAGCCGGGCGATACCCGCGAGATCACGTACGCCGACCTGAAGGACGAGATCAGCCGCGGCGCCAACGCGCTCACCGAGCTCGGGGTGCGGGCCGGCGACACCGTCGCGATCTACATGCCGATGATCCCCGAGACCGTCTTCGCGATGCTGTCCTGCGCCCGGATCGGCGCCGTCCACACCGTCGTGTTCGGTGGTTTCGCCGCCGACTCCCTCGCCACCCGCATCCTCGACTGCGGCGCGAAGGTGGTGATCACCGCCGACGGTGGCTACCGGCGCGGCAAGCCCGCCGGGCTGAAGGACACGGTCGACAAGGCGCTGGAGAAGACGCCCGACGTGCACACCGTCCTCGTCGTCCGCCGCACCGGCCAGGACACCCCGATGACCGACGGGCGCGACAAGTGGTGGGAGGACTTCGTCGGCGGGCAGAGCCCCGAGCACACGCCGGAGGCGTTCGACGCCGAGCACCCGCTGTACGTCATGTACACCTCGGGCACGACCGGCAAGCCGAAGGGCATCCTGCACACCAGCGCCGGGTACCTGACCGGCTGCGCGTACACGCACTGGGCGCTGTTCGACATCAAGCCCGACACCGACGTCTACTGGACCGCGGCGGACGTCGGCTGGGTGACCGGCCACTCGTACATCGTCTACGGGCCGCTGGCCAACGGCACCACGTCGGTGCTGTACGAGGGCACGCCCGACACCCCGCACCAGGGCCGCTGGTGGGAGATCATCGACAAGTACAAGGTGTCCATCCTTTAC
Organism: Cumulibacter manganitolerans; assembly: GCF_009602465.1. Classification (NCBI taxonomy): domain Bacteria; kingdom Bacillati; phylum Actinomycetota; class Actinomycetes; order Geodermatophilales; family Geodermatophilaceae; genus Cumulibacter; species Cumulibacter manganitolerans. Next base: position 10,451 of record NZ_WBKP01000010.1, read on the forward strand.
TGCGCGCCCACCGTGATCCGGATGTTCATGAAGTGGGGCGAGGAGATCCCCGCCAAGTACGACCTCGGCACCCTGCGCCTGATGGGCTCGGTCGGCGAGCCGATCAACCCCGAGGCCTACGTCTGGTACCGCCGGGTGATCGGCCACGACTCGGTGCCGGTGGTCGACACCTGGTGGCAGACCGAGACCGGGTCGGTGATGATCTCGCCGCTGCCGGGCGTCACCGCGGCCAAGCCGGGCTCCGCCATGCGCCCCATCCCCGGCATCTTCGCCGACGTCGTCGACAGCTCCGGCGTCCCGGTGCCCGACGGGCAGGGCGGCTACCTGGTCATCACCAAGCCCTGGCCCTCCATGCTGCGGACGATCTGGGGCGATGACGACCGGTACGTCGACACCTACTGGTCGCGCTTCGAGGGGATGTACTTCGCCGGCGACGGCGCGAAGAAGGACGAGGACGGCGACATCTGGGTCCTGGGCCGCGTGGACGACGTCATGAACGTCTCGGGGCACCGCATGTCGACCACGGAGATCGAGTCGGCGCTCGTCTCGCACCCCAAGGTCGCCGAGGCGGCCGTCGTCGGCGCGAGCGACGAGACGACCGGCCAGGCGGTCGTCGCCTTCGTGATCCTGCGCGGCGGCGTCGAGGACTCCGGCGACGCGGTCGTGCAGGAGCTGCGCAACCACGTCGCCTCGGAGATCTCACCCATCGCCAAGCCGCGGCAGATCATGGTCGTCCCCGAGCTGCCGAAGACCCGTTCGGGCAAGATCATGCGGCGGCTGCTCAAGGACGTCGCCGAGAACCGGGAGATCGGTGACGTCACGACGCTCGCCGACTCGACGGTGATGGACCAGATCCAGGCCAAGCTCAGCGGCCAGCCCGCCGCCGACGCCTAGCGGGCGGCCGCTCCCGTAGGGTGGTGTCGGCGCCGCGAACGTCCGCTTCGGCGCCGACGCCACCGTCGCTGCACCCCCCTGGGAGCTGATTCACCCTGTCCCGCCGCATCCCCCGGCGAGTCGCCGCACGCCGCCGCGCACTGACCGAGGCCTTGGCCGATCGCGGCCACGGACCGGCGAGCAGGGTGGCGGAACGGGCGCTGGAGAACGAGGTCACCCTCACCCGCGAGGCGCTGCGCGAAGCGGTGCAGTACCTGCGCACCGAGACCGTCGGCGGGCTCGTGATGCTCGCCGCCACCGTCCTCGCGCTGGTGCTGGCCAACACCGGCGCCGAGCACTGGTACCACTCGGTCCTCGGCGCGCGGATCGGGCCCTCGGCGCTGCACCTGGACCTCACGGTGCACGCCTGGATAGCCGACGGGCTGCTGGCCCTCTTCTTCTTCGTCGTCGGCCTCGAGCTCAAGCGCGAGCTCGCCGTCGGCCAGCTGCGCAACCCCAAGCTCGCCGTCCTGCCGGTGTTCGCCGCCCTCGGCGGCATGCTGGTGCCCGGGCTGATCGGTCTCTGGCAGACGCACGGCGTCGAGGGGGCCGCCAAGGCGTGGGCGATCCCGCTGGCGACCGACATCGCCTTCGCGCTCGCCGTCCTCGCGATCGTCGCCTCGCACCTGCCCAGCGGCATCCGCATCTTCCTGCTCAGCGTCGCGGTCGTCGACGACCTCGGCGCCATCCTGATCATCGCGATCGTGTTCACCAGCGGCATCGACCTCGTCTCGCTGGCCGTCGCCGTCGGGCTGCTGGTCGCGTACGCCGTCCTGCAGCAGCTGCGCGTGCAGGGCACCTGGAGCGTGCTGCTGTACGTGCCGATCGGGCTCGGCTGTTGGTACTTCGTGCACGCGTCCGGGCTGCACGCCACCATCGCCGGCGTCGCCCTCGGCCTGCTCACGCGGGTCAAGAGGGACGGCGGGGAGGAGCACTCGCCCGCCGTCCGGCTCGAGCATCGCGTGCAGCCGTTCTCCGCCGGCCTGGTCGTCCCGCTGTTCGCGCTGGCGGCCGCCGGGATCACCGTCGACGGCCACGCGCTCGGGCACCTGTTCACCGACCCGGTGAGCGTCGGCGTCCTCCTCGGGCTCGTCCTCGGCAAGCCGATCGGGGTGACCCTCGGCGCCCTGTTCGCGGTGCGCTCGCGGCTCGCCGTGCTGCCCGAGGGCGTGCGGTGGGCGGACGTCGGCTCGATCGGCGTGCTCGCCGGTATCGGCTTCACGGTGTCGCTGCTGATCAGCGAGCTCGCGCTGCACGACGACGCGACGCTCGCGATCGGCAAGTCCGGCGTCCTGCTCGCCTCCTTGATCGCCTCGGTGCTGGGCGCGATCCTGGTCAAGACGCGTGACCGCTTCCATGCCGCCAGGGACGGCGAGGACCCAGAATGACCACACGCGGGCACCGAGTTCCCTAGACTCGCAAGCAGATCGAACGATGGCCGGCCGGCACACTCGGCCACTGATGTGCAGGAGATGACGGATGTCGACACCACGCCCACGCCACGCAGCCGACGATCTCGAGGTCGCCCATCCCAGCGTCGGGACCCTGGTGAAGGAGGCCTCCACCCACTTCTCCACCCTGATCCGCTCCGAGCTCGAGCTCGCGAAGACCGAGGTCAAGGCCGAGGTGAAGAAGGGCGTGACCGGATCGGGCCTGCTCGCCGCCGCCGGCGCGGTGGCCGCGCTGTCGATCCCGTTCTTCTTCGTGGTCCTCGCCGAGGGGCTCGTCGCGATCGGGCTGCCGCGCTGGCTCGCCTACCTGATCGTGTTCGTGCTGTTCATGCTCATCGCCGGCGTGCTCGCGATGATCGGCCTGAAGAAGGTCAAGAAGGTCCGCGCCCCCGAGCGCACGATCGACAGCATGAAGCGCAACAAGGAGCTGGTGGACGCCGTCAAGTCGCCTGACGAGCCGCTGGGCAAGCACTCCCTGCCGCGGCGCTAGCCCGGCGGGCGCATGACCCCGACCGAGCCGAACGACCTGCTGCTGCCCGGTCCGTGGACCCATCGCGACATCACCGCCAACGGCGTCCGCCTGCACGTGGCCGAGGCCGGACGCGGACCCCTGGTGGTGCTGCTGCACGGCTTCCCGCAGTTCTGGTGGGCGTGGCGCCACCAGATCCCCGCCCTCGCCGACGCCGGCTTCCGGGTGGTCGCCCCCGACCTGCGCGGCCTCGGCGCCAGCGACAAGCCCCCGCGTCCGTACGACCCGGTCACGACGGCCGGCGACATCGCCGGCCTCGTGCGGGCGCTCGGGCGCTCGGACGCCTACATCGTCGGCAGCGACCTGGGCGGGATGATCGGCTGGACGATGGCCGCGCTGCACCCCGGCATGGTGCGCGGGCTCGCGGTGCTCGGCACGGCGCACCCGCGCCGCTGGCGGCGCGAGATGGTGTTCGCCGACGCGCAGCGACGCGCCTCCTCCTACATCTTCGCCGCGCAGCCGCCGCGACTGCCCGAGGCGCGGCTGGTGCACGACCACGGCGCGAAGATCGCCGACCTGATGACGTCGTGGGCCGGCCCCTGGCGCGTCACGAGCGACTTCGCGGACGCCGTGGCGCTCTACCGGGCGGCGATCTGCGTGCCGCAGGCGGCGTACGGCGCGGCCGAGTACTTCCGCTGGATGGTGCGCTCGCTCATGCGTCCCGACGGCCTGGCGTTCGTGCAGTCGCTGCGCCGGCGGGCCGACGCACCGGTGCTGCAGCTGCACGGCGCGGACGACCCGTGCGTGCTGCCTCGCACGGCCGACGGGGCCCAGGCCTACACCTCCGCGGACTACCGCTGGCGGCTGCTGGCGGACTGCGGCCACTTCCCGGCCGAGGAGCAACCGGCGACCGTCACCGACGAGCTGGTCGGCTGGCTGCGCGCCTACGGGTAGCAGGCGCCGGTGGCGGCCGGCTGCTGCGCCGCGGCCGCCGCGGCCAGATCGTCGCTCACCGCGGCGACGCTCAGCGCGTAGCCGACATCCGGCTGGTCGGCCGCCGCACCGAAGACCACGCCGACCACCTTCCCGTCGAGATCGACCACCGGTCCCCCGGAATTGCCCGGCACGACGCGGCCGCGCAGCATCAGCACGTCGCGGGTGGTGAGCGCGTCGCCGCGGAACGTCGGCCCGGTCACCGGGCCGGTCGCGCGCACCCTCGCCGCCGTCAGCTCCAGGGGGCCACCCCGCGGATGCCCGGCCACCACGACGTCCTCGCCCGGTTCCCGACCGACGGGCTCCAGCGGCAGCGGAGTCTCGGACAGGCCGGGCACGTCGAGGACGGCGAGGTCGAGGTGCTCGTCGACGTACACCACGGTCGCGTCATGCGTGCCGCTCGACGCCTCGACCTGCAGGGACGACGTCCCCGCGACCACGTGCGCGTTGGTGACCACCCGGCCGGGCGCGTACACGAAGCCCGAACCGTCGATGATCCGGGAGCACTTCGGCGCCTCGCCCACCACCTTGACCACCGACCCGCCGGCGGCGACCACCTCGGGATCGGCCGACGCGGCGGCGTCCGGCGCCGCGACGTCCGCGACGTTGGTCTGCTGCATGGGCCCGACGACGTCCGGCAGGCCCTGCGCCTGCAGCGCCCGGTCGATGGCGTCGTACAGCGCCCGGGCCGACCGCGGCATGACCGCGTCGATACCGGGCAGCAGCACCGACCCCCGGACCGCCTGCGACACGCCGGGGATCGGAGAGGACGCCAGCGGGACGGCGAGCATCCACACCAGCAGCACCCCGAGCACCGCGGAGAGCGCCCCGCCCGCGGCCCGGTCGACGCCCTGCGCGAGGCGCCGCTTCACGCGGGAGCGCAGCCGGCTGCCGAGCGCCAGGGCCGCCACGTACCCCAGGTTGGCGATGACCACGAGCACCGCGAGCACGGCCGCGAGCCGCCAGGCCGGCGACTCGATGCGGCGACCGACGTAGCCGACCACCGGCACGGCGAGCGCCAGCCCGACCACCAGCCCGGCCAGCGCCGAACCGGCGCGCAGCAAGCCGCTGCGGAACCCGAACGCGGCGAGGGTGACGACGACGGCGACCGCGACGGCGTCGACGACCAGACCGGTCACGAAGGGTCGACCACCAGCACGCCGCGCTGCCCGAGCGACTCGTGAAAGGTGCAGAAGAACCGATACTCGCCCGGCGTCTGGATATCGAACTTGATCGATTTCTTCTCGCCGGGGTTCACGAACGGGATCTCCGCGGTGGGGCCGCCGGGCTTGAAGGCGAGACTGTGCGTGTTCGTGGTCGACGTGTTGCGGAAGTCGATGCGCACCGGCCCCGGATGCACGTGCGGCTCCTCGGGGGTGAAGCGGTACTGGTCGGTCTCGCCGAGAGCGATCACCTGCGTGCCGTCGGCCTCGACGGTGACCGAGCGGGACGCCGACGACCGTGCCGCACCCGGCTGCTGGCCGCCGCATCCCGCCGTGACCGCGAGGAGGGCGACACCGGCGACCGCCGCGCCCCGGCCGCGACGCCACCGCCTCATCGGTGGAACCGCTCCGGCAGCGGGATCGTGCGCCCGCGGTCCCACTCGCGCGCGAAGCCGCCGAGGCGCAGGATCGAGTCGACGACGTTGGCGGTGAACCCCCACACGAAGAGGTCGGCCACCACGAACGCCGGACCGCGGTAGCCCGTCGGCGCGGTCACCGTGTAGCGCAGGTCGGGGTCGGCCAGCATCGACAGCGGAACCCGCGTCGCGCGCTCGACCTCCCCGGGATCGAGCGCGCCGAGGGTGTAGTCCTCCGGCGCCGTCCCGATCACCGGCGCGACCGCGAAGCGGGTCACCGGGATGTAGAGGTCCGGCATCCGCCCGTGGATCGACACGACGTCGGTGTCCAGCCCGACCTCCTCGCGGGCCTCCCGCAGCGCGGCGGCGTACTCGTCGGCGTCCTCCGGGTCGATCGAGCCGCCGGGAAAGGCGACCTGGCCGGAGTGCTTGCGCAACCGGGAGGCGCGTTCGGTCAGCAGCACGTCGGGGCCGTCGTCGCTCTCGGCGAACAGGATGAGCACCGCCGAACGGCGGGCGACACCGCTGGACGGCGGGCTGAAGCGGTGGATGTCGTCGGCGGTGACCGTCTGGATCTTGTGCATGAGCCGGCCGAGGTACGCCGGCGGTGCCTCGTGGGCCGTCACAGGGTCACCTTGAGGTGCTCGGCGACGTCGGAGGCGAGCTCGTCGTACGACTTGTACGGCAGGGGGTGCACGTAGACCACGTCACCGGAGCCGTCGACGAAGAGCGTCGCGGGGAGGCCCTGCAGGCCCTGGGCGCCCACGACCTTGTTCTTCGGGTCGAGCACGCTGGGGAAGGTCATGCCGAACTCGACCGCGAACGCGGTCGCCGCGGACCGCGCGTCACCGGTGGCGATGCCGAGCACCTGAACGGTGCCGTGGCCCTGCTGCGCGAGCTTCTCGATGATCGGCATCTCGGCGCGGCACGGCGCGCACCAGGATGCCCACAGGTTGATGACCGTCGGGCCGGGCGGGGTGCCGTTGAGCGTGATCGGGTCGCCCTCGGAGCCGAGGCACTCGAGCGAGACCGCGGGCAGCGCGCCGTTCTTCGCCCCGCCGGCGCCCTTCGCGGCGGGCGCACCGAATGCCGGGCAGCCGACGGTGAACTCCGAGGGGGGCGCCTTGGCGGCAGGCGGGACCGACGCCGGTGCGCCGCCGCCCGCGCCCTCCGCCCCGCAGCCGGCGAGCACGGCGATGCTCGCCACCGCTGCCAGGACCCTCATGCGCACGGCACCAGGTTACCCGCGCGGCGCCGGGCGCCCGGGGTGCCGGCCGCCCTCGGGGGACGACGTCCCCGGCCGGGCAACGCGTCCGCTAGCGGAAGTCGGCGTCCGTCTTGACCAGCTTCGCCGCCGCCGCGGCCTCGGTGGGACCCTCGCCGTACGACGGGCACAGCCGCGCGAGCGGGCAGACCCCGCAGGCGGGCTTGCGGGCGTGGCAGATCCGGCGGCCGTGGAAGATCACCCGGTGGCTGAACATCGTCCAGTCGCGCTTGGGGATCAGCTCGCCGATCGCGTGCTCGATCTTGACCGGGTCCTCCAGCGACGTCAGACCCCAGCGCCGCACCAGCCGGGCGAAATGCGTGTCGACGGTCAGCCCGGGCACGCCGAACGCGTTGCCGAGCACCACGTTGGCGGTCTTGCGGCCCATGCCCGGCAGCTTCACGAGGTCGTCCAGCCGCGGGGGCACCTCGCCGCCGTGCCGCTCGAGCAGCGCCTGGCCGAGCCCGATCAGCGAGGACGTCTTGTTGCGGAAGAAGCCGGTCGGACGGATCATCTCCTCGAGCTCGGCGCGGTCGGCCCCGGCGTACGCCGCCGCGTCCGGGTAGCGCGCGAACAGCGCGGGGGTGACCTGGTTGACCCGCTTGTCGGTGCACTGCGCGGACAGGATCGTCGCCACGGACAGCTCGAGGGGCGTGCTGAAGTCGAGCTCGCAGTGTGCCTGGGGGTACAGCTCGGTCAGCTCGCGGTCGATGGCGCGCGCCCGTCGGGTGCGGGCCAGCGGCGTCTCGGCGGCCCACTGCGCGGCGCTGCGGCGCCGCCGAGGCGGATTCGGTGCGGTCTGCGGTGCGTGGTCGGTCACGCAGCCAGCCTAGGTCCGGCGTCCGACAGCCGTCGTGTGTGGCGCGAGTGTGGCGCGCGGCTCGTTTCCGCCCCGGGCCAAGTTGCTTTGTTCACGCGTGCACATGCGGCAAAATGGTCACTACAGTTGTTCAAGATCACTGTGAGGCCTGCCGCTGGGCCTGACGAGACGCACGAGAAGGAGGTCGAGTGGCCGCCCTACTGGTCGTCCTCTTCCCCTTCGGGTTGCTGTTGTTCCTGCTATTCATGGAGAAGGTCGAGGCGCCGCTGCGCCGGGCGAACGACCCGGAAGAAGTCGAACGCTTCCTCGACCATGCCAAGCAAGAGGACGTCGACAACATCATCTCCGGCGGACTCCGCAAGGCGATGGATCGGTGGCGCGGTCGCATCGCGCGCCGCAAGAACCAGGACGATTAACCCGAAACACCCGCGGGCGCGGCCCGCATCAACACAGGAGGACACGTGGACGAGGTACTAGGCCGGGCAGGCTTGTTCCAGGGCGTTGACGAAGAGGCCCAGGAAGCGCTCGCACGATCATTCGAGTTCCTCGATCTCGCCCGCGGATCGGTCATCTTCAAGGAGGGCGAGCAGGGCGACAGCCTGTACATCGTGCTCGCCGGCAAGGTCAAGATCGGCCGCAAGTCGGTCGACGGCCGCGAGAACCTGCTCGCCGTCATGGGACCGTCCGACCAGTTCGGCGAGCTCTCGCTGTTCGACCCCGGTCCGCGGACGTCGACCGCCTCCGCGCTGACCGACGTCCGCGTGGCGCGGCTGCCGAAGGCCGCGCTGCGTCCGTGGCTGACCGACCGCCCCGACCTCGCCGAGCGGCTGCTGCGGGTCATCGCCCGCCGGCTGCGGCGCACGAACAACATCGTCGCCGACCTCATCTTCACCGACGTCCCCGGCCGCGTGGCCAAGGCGCTGCTGAACCTCTCGAAGCAGTTCGGCCAGCAGGAGGGCGACAACCTCCGCGTCACGCACGACCTCACCCAGGAGGAGCTCGCCCAGCTGGTCGGCGCCTCCCGCGAGACCGTGAACAAGGCACTCGCCGACTTCGCGCAGCGGTCCTGGCTGCGCCTCGAGGGCAAGAGCGTGATCATCCTGGACAAGGAGCGGCTGGCGCGTCGCGCCCGCTGACCCTCCGGATAACGACGACCTGCGGGGCAGCTGGTGACGCTATCGGCTCGATAGCGTCACCGGCTGCCCCGCAGAATTCGTAGGCACCCCTAATCGAGGAGTCCCGATGGCGCACGCCGCTGACAGCCACGACCGGATCCGGGTGCGCGGGGCGCACCAGAACAACCTCAAGTCGGTGGACGTCGACATCCCCAAGCGCCGGCTGACCGTGTTCACCGGCGTCTCCGGCTCGGGCAAGTCGTCGCTGGTGTTCGGCACCATCGCGGCCGAGTCGCGGCGGATGATCGACGAGACCTACCCGGCGTTCGTGCAGGGCTTCATGCCGAAGCTGGCTCGTCCCGAGGTCGATCGCATGGAGAACATCAGCCCGGCGATCATCATCGACCAGGAGCCGATGGGCGCCAACAGCCGCTCGACGGTGGGGACCGCGACCGACGCCGCGACCCTGCTGCGGATGCTGTTCAGCCGGCTGTCCGAGCCGTACGTCGGGTCGCCGATGGCCTTCTCGTTCAACGTGGCCACCGCGAGCGGGAGCGGCGTGCTGAAGAAGTCGGACGGCACCCGCGAGCACCGCACGTTCAGCGTCACCGGCGGCCAGTGCCCGACCTGCGAAGGCACCGGCAAGGTCTCCACGCTCGACCTGGACCAGATCGTCGACCGCGGCAAGACCCTCAACGAGGGGGCGATCCTCGCGCCAGGGTTCGGCCCGGGCACCTGGGGATGGCGGTTGTACGGCGAGTCCGAGAAGCTCGATCCGGACAAGAAGCTCGCCGAGTACACCGAGGCGGAGTGGCAGTGGCTGGTGCACGCCGGGCCCACGAAGGTGAAGATCGGCGGCATCAACCTCACCCACGAGGGCCTCATCCCCCGCATCGAGCGCACGTTCCTCAGCAAGGAGCGTCCTCCCAAGCAGGCGCACATCAAGGCGTACGTCGCGAGGATCGCCACGTTCGGCGTCTGCCCGGACTGCGGTGGCACCCGCCTGAACGAGGCCGCCCGCACCGCGACCGTCGCGGGCACCACGATCGCCGAGGCGTCGCGCATGCAGGTCTCCGAGCTGCTGGCGTGGCTCGAGAACCTCGACGCTCCCGGCTGCGCGACGATCGTGGCCGGGCTGCGGGAGCTGCTCCGCGGGATGACCGAGATCGGGCTGGGCTACCTGTCGCTGGACCGCGAGTCTGCGACGCTGTCCGGCGGCGAGTCGCAGCGGGTGAAGATGGTGCGCCATCTCGGCTCGGCGCTCACCGACATCAGCTACGTGTTCGACGAGCCGACGATCGGGCTGCATCCGCACGACATCACCCGGATGATCACCCTGCTCGAGGCGCTGCGGGACAAGGGCAACACGATCCTCGTCGTCGAGCACAAGCCCGACGTCATCGAACGCGCCGACCACATCGTCGACCTCGGGCCGGGCGCCGGCGCGAACGGCGGCGAGGTGACGTACGCCGGCCCCTTGGCCGGCCTGAAGGACGCCGGGACCCGCACCGGCGAGTACCTGTCGCAGAAGGCCGCGCTCAAGAGCGCCGTTCGCTCGCCCTCCGGCGCCCTGAACATCGAGAAGGCGAGCACCAACAACCTGCGCGACGTCACGGTCGACGTCCCGCTCGGCGTGCTGACGGTGATCACCGGCGTCGCGGGCTCCGGGAAGTCCTCGCTGATCCACGGCAACCTGCCCCGCGACGAGCGCGTCTCGTTCGTCGACCAGTCGCCGATCCGCGGCTCGCGGCGCTCCAACCCCGGCACCTACACCGGCGTCCTGGACCACGTCCGCAAGGCGTTCGCCAAGGCCAACGGCGTCAAGGAGTCACTGTTCAGCGCCAACTCCGACGGCGCCTGCCCCGAGTGCAAGGGACTCGGGCTGGTGTTCACCGAGCCGGTCATCCCGGGCGACACCGGCCGCACCTGCGAGGTCTGCGAAGGACGCCGGTTCGCCGACGAGGTGCTCGAGTACACCCTGCACGGCAGGACGATCGTCGACGTCCTCGACATGAGCATCGAGGACGCCGCGGCGCTGTTCACGGCGAAGACCATCGCGACCATGCTCGGGCGGCTCGTCGACGTGGGCCTGGGCTACCTCAAGCTCGGGCAGCCCCTGAACACGCTGTCCGGCGGCGAGCGTCAGCGCCTCAAGCTGGCCATCGCGATGGCCGAGCCGGCGTCGGTGTTCGTGCTCGACGAGCCCACCAGCGGCCTGCACCTGGCGGACGTTGACCGGATCCTCGCGCTGCTGGACAAGCTGGTCGACGACGGCGGCTCGGTGATCGTGATCGAGCACAACCGGGCCGTCATGGCGCACGCCGACTGGATCATCGACATCGGCCCGGGCGCGGGCCACGACGGCGGCACGGTGGTCTTCGAGGGGACGCCGTCCGAGATGGTCGCGCTGCGCGGCCGCAAGCAGACGCTGACCGGCAAGGCGCTCGCCGACTACGTCGCGCGCTGACCTTCTGCGGGGCAGCGGAGCACGCTATCGGCGGATTACCGTGCTCCACTGCCCCGCAGAACGGCTTGCTTGCTCAGGCGGGGGCGGACATCCCCAGGCGGTCGGCGATGTAGTCGATGTCCTTGTCGCCGCGGCCGGAGAGGTTCACCACGATGATCCCGTCGGTGCTCAGCGTCGGCGCGAGCCGGACGGCGTGCGCGATCGCGTGGCAGCTCTCCAGCGCCGGGATGATGCCCTCGGTGCGGCACAGCAGCTGGAAGGCCGCGAGCGTGTCGGCGTCGCTGGCGGTGACGTACTGGACGCGGCCGACGTCCTTCAGGTGGGCGTGCTGCGGCCCGACGCCCGGGTAGTCCAGGCCCGAGGCGATCGAGTGGACGGCGGTCGGCTCGCCCTCGTGGTCCTGCAGCATCAGCGTCTTCATCCCGTGCAGCGTGCCGGTCGAGCCGAGCGTCATCGTCGCGGCGTGCTCGCCGACGACGTCGAGGCTCTTGCCGGACGGCTCGACGCCGTACATCGCGACCGACGGGTCGTTCAGGAACGCCGAGAACAGCCCCATCGCGTTCGACCCGCCGCCGACGCAGGCCACGAGCGCGTCGGGCAGCCGGCCCTCCTTGAGCTGGATCTGCTCGCGCGCCTCGTTGCCGACGATCGACTGGAAGTCGCGCACCATCGATGGGTAGGGGTCGGGACCGACGACCGAGCCGATGGCGAAGAACGTGTCGGCGTAGTCGGCGGCGAACACCCCGAACGCCGAGTCGACGGCGTCCTTCAGGCACGCGCCGCCGTCCGTCACCGACACCACGGTGGCGCCGAGCAGCTGCATCCGGACGACGTTCGGGTGCTGCTTGGCCACGTCGATCGCGCCCATGTGGATCTCGCACTCGAGGCCGAGGATGGCGGCCGCGGTCGCGAGGGCGACCCCGTGCTGGCCCGCGCCGGTCTCGGCCAGCAGCTTCCGCTTGCCCATCCGCTTGGCGAGCAGGGCCTCGCCCAGGCAGTGGTTGATCTTGTGCGCGCCGGTGTGGTTGAGGTCCTCGCGCTTGAGGTAGATCTTCGCGCCACCGAACTCCGCGGTCAGCCGGCGGGCGAGGAACAGCGGAGACGGCCGCCCGACGTAGTCGGCCAGCAGCGCGGCGTACTCCTCCATGAACGAGGGGTCCTGCCGCGCCTCGGCGTACGCCGCGGCGACCTCCGCGATCGGGGCTTCCAGGTGCGGCGGCAGGAACCGCCCGCCGTACTCGCCGAAGAATCCGTCGGTGTCTGCATGGCTCAACGAGGTCATCCCCGGATGCTAGAGGCACCCTCGGGGCCGCCGGCGCCCGGGAGCCCTCCCGCGCGGCGCGCCGGCTATCCGGCGCGGGTGAAGGTGACCGTCGGCGGCTCGGCGAGCGTCTGCGCGACCACGCAGTACCGCTCGGTCAGCTCCATCAGCTTGTCGATCGTCTTGTCCTCGGCGTCCGAGTCGATGTCGAGCTCGAGCACGATGTCGGTGAGGCCCACCGGCGCCGCGCGGTCGACGCCGAGGGTGCCGCGCGCGTCCCACGTCCCGCGCACGCGTACCTCGGCGCTGCGGAACGGCACCCCCATGGCGACCGCCACCGAGCGCAGCGTAACGCCCGCGCAGGCCGCGACGGCCTCCAGCAGGATGTCCCCCGAGCAGGCCTCCGAGCCGTCGCCGCCCGCGGCCGGGTGCAACCCGGCGCGGACGTCGCCCGCCCACGTCGAGACGGTCGCCGAGAGGCTGTCGGGGTCGATGACGGCGCGTGCCGTGCTGACCACGATCGCGGACGCCGGGTCCTCGCGGTAGGCGTCCTTCAGTGGCTTCTGCCGGCCACGCAGGGCGACGGGGTCGATCAGCTCGGTCGAGGACATGGATGCTCCTGTCAATGTTCGGCTCGGAGCGGCGTACACCGCTGTGCTGGTCAACGTGCCAAAGTCGACGGCATCTGTCTAGGGGCGGCCGCCGGCCCGCGGCCGGGCCGCCGACCATCCTTGGCTACGGGGTCGCGACGAGCTGGCGATCCAGGTCGGCCTCGAGCTCGCGGACCAGCGGGATGACCTCGCGGCCGAATCGCTCGACCTCCTCGCGGATGTGCAGGAAGCCCAGCAGCAGCAGGTCGACGCCGGCCTTCTTGTACTCGATGATGCGCCGCGCGACCTGCTCCGGCGTGCCGATGAGGCCGGTGCGGAACCCGTCGTTGTACTGCACGAGATCCTTGAACTCCGAGTCGGCCCACATGCCCTTCCTGTCGAACGTCGCCTGACCGGCCTGCTGCACGGCGGCGCCGAAGTCGTTGACCTTGTCGACGTCCGCCTTGGCGATGATCTCCTCGACGACCGCGGTCGCCTCCGCCTCGGTGTCGCGGACGACGGCGAAGCCGTTGAGCCCGTACCGCACGCGGTGGCCGTTGCGCTCGGCCTGGGCCCCGACGTCCAGCACCTGCTCGCGGACGCCGTCGACGGTGTTGCCGTTCATGAAGTACCAGTCCGACAGGCGGGCCGCCATCGCGCGGGCGGACGTCGAGTTGCCGCCCTGGAAGACCTCGGGCGCCACCTTCGGCTGGGGCCGGAACGTGACGTCACGGGTGCGGTAGAAGTCGCCGCGGTAGGTGAAGCCGTCCTCGTCCCACAGCCCGCGGAGCACCTCGATGAACTCCTCGCTGCGCCGGTAGCGCTCCTCGTGATCGAGCCAGTCGAGCCCGAGGTCGGTGTACTCGCGCTTGAACCAGCCGGAGACGACGTTCAGGCAGAACCGGCCGTTCGTGGTCTCCTGCGCGGTGGCCGCGAGCTTGGCGAGCACGTGCGGCGGCCACTGCCCCGGGTGGACGGCGGCGATCACCTTCAGCCGCTCGGTGGCCGCGAGCAGCGCCAGCGAGAAGCTGACCGACTCGTGCTGCGCGTCCGCGCCGTACGACGCGAGGTAGCGCACCTGGGTGAGCGCGTAGTCGAACCCGACCTGCTCGGCGGTGCGGGCCAGGTCGATGTTGTACGCCGGGCTGTGGCTGGTGCGCTGCTCGATGTTCGACACGACGAGGCCGCCGGAGACGTTGGGGACCCAGTAGGCGAAGTGCAGGGGTGCGGAGGTCATGAGGATGACATCCCTTTCATGATGGGAAAGCGGCTGGGCTAGGAGGCGGACGGGAGCAGGCGGTCGCCGGGGGTGAACGCGCCGCGGTGGTGCAGCAGCGGGACCGCCGAGTTGACCGAGCCCTTCTCGACGGCGGCGAGCACGACGTACGAGTCCCCGGCCTCCACCAGCTCGCGGACGACGAGGACCAGGCGGGCGCAGGTGTCGGTGAGCGCCGGCAGGCCGTTGCTGTCCGGTCGCCAGCTGCCGTCGTCGGGGAACCGCGCGGAGGGGTCCCGCGAGAACCGGCCGGCAAGGTCGGTCTGCGCGGCGTCGAGCAGGTGCGCGGCGATCCGGTCGCCGCGGCGGATCGCGCCGATCGACGACGACGTCCGGCTGAGGTTGAAGCTCACCAGCGGTGGCTCCATGGAGACCGAGACGACGGAGGTCGCGGTGAAGCCCACGGGGCCGTCGTCGGTGGAGCCGGTGATGATCCAGGTGGGGTAGGCGGCGCGGCGGAACACCGAGCGGGCCACGGCGCGTTCGAAGGGGCGGACGGAGGCGGGAGGGCAGGCGATGCACATGGGAATTCGGAACCAGACGTGAAGATGATGCGCGAGGATCGACCGCCGGGTAGGCGATCGAACCGAGAAGAAGGCGGCGCGCGGCGCGCGCGAGAGACGGAGGCGGTGCTAGGCGGGCGTCAGCAACAGTCGCCGACGCCGCGGCGCATGAGGTCCACGAAGATGCGCAGGTGCGGATGGTGCGACCGCGGCGGGGCGGTGTGGCGCATGGAGTCCTCCATCGATCCTGGCGTGAGCACCTGTCCCGAGATCGGGGTGGTTGCTGCGGCGTCGTCGAGCCAGATCTCTCAGCCGCTCTGGATGGTGCGCATATTCGAGCACGCCATCCGCCCCGCGGTCAACTGTCTCGCGATCGTCGTCACATCGCCGCGCTACTGGACCCCCTCGGTCGCCTTCCCGGACGTACTCGTGCGGGCGTAGTTCG
The DNA here is from genome assembly GCF_009602465.1 of Cumulibacter manganitolerans. NCBI lineage: Bacteria > Bacillati > Actinomycetota > Actinomycetes > Geodermatophilales > Geodermatophilaceae > Cumulibacter > Cumulibacter manganitolerans. Next base: position 25,617 of record NZ_WBKP01000010.1, read on the forward strand.
AGCGCAGCGTCGCGAGCCGGTCGCGATAGGCCCGGACGTTGCCCAGCTTGATCTCCTCGTACCCGCGGATCATGTCCGGCAGGTCGGCGATCTGCGCGGCGACCGGGAGGTTCGCCGCGCTCAGCGTGCCGAGCAGCCCGTCGATCTCGCTGCGGTAGTCGTCGATGAGAGCGCGCTCGACGCGCCGTACTTCCGCCTTGCCGAAGGGATCCAGCCGCGTGCCGCGCAGGCGCTTCATCTTGACCAGAGCCTTGAACGCCGCCTCGCCGACCGGCTGCGGCAGCGCGATCTTGGAGTCCATGCCCAGCGCCCGCAGCATCGGCGGGTGCAGCTTGAACGCGAACGAGGCGTCCTCGCCGAAGGTGGCCTTGATGTCGGCGCGCAGCTTGGGGTCCAGCGACAGCCTGGCCACCTCGTACTCGTCCTTGTAGGCCATCAGCTTGTACAGCTGCTTGGCGACGTTCTCGGCGAGCGCCGTCGAGCCCGGCGCGACGGCCGCCTCGCGGGCCCGGACCTTCTCGACGAACTGCACGTAGCGCGCGGCGTACGCCCGGTTCTGGTACTCGACGAGCTCCCCGGCACGCAGCGTCACCAGCCGGCGCAGCTCGCCGTCCTCGCCGCCGAGCGCGCGGGCGACGGCGACGCCGGCGTTGGACGGCGCGCTCGCGTTCTTCTTCTCGCGCAGGTGATCCAGCCCCAACGCGTCGACGGCGTCGTTGACCGCCGCCCGGTCGCTGACCAGCTGACGTCCGCGGCGGAAGGCCTGGATGTTCTGCTCGACCCGGACGCCGTTGAGCGTGATCGCCTCCTCGATGGCGGACGCCGGGATCGGCAGCGCGCCGGCCTGGAACGCGACGCCGACCAGGAACACGTTGGCGTACTGGTCGTCACCGAACAGGCCCAGCGTGGCCAGCCGGGCGTCGACGAGGGTGTTGCGGTCGGCGCGGGTGGCGTCGTCGATCCGTCCCACCGTGGCGTCGTCCGGCGGGAACAGCACGGAGGTGTGCGCGACCATCGCCCCGGTCGGCGTGTGCGCCTTGTTGATCACCGCGATCGTCTTGTCGGCCGCGGTGACGGCGAGGTTAGCGTCGGAGGCGCCGACCAGCAGGTCGCACACGAGGTACAGGTCGCATTCGCCGGTCGAGATCTTGTTGGCCGCCTCGATCGGCCGGGCCGCGATCTTGATGTCGGAGACGACCGCACCGCCCTTCTGCGCGAGCCCGAGCTGGTCGAGGGTACGCACGTGCCGGCCGGCGATGATGCCGGCCTGCGCGACGATGGCCGACACGGTGACGATCCCGGTGCCGCCGATGCCCGTGAACCGGATCGCGAACTCGTCCTCCGGCACGTGCACCTCCGGGTCCGGCAGGATCGCGGCGTCGATCGGCGGCGCGACCCTCCTCGGCGCCTGCGCGGCGCCCGTGCCGGGGGTGACCGTCAGGAAGCTCGGGCAGTCGCCCTCGACGCACGAGTAGTCCTTGTTGCAGGAGGGCTGGTGGATCGCCGTCTTGCGGCCGAACTCGGTCTCGACCGGCTGGACCGACAAGCAGTTGGACTTGTCCCCGCAGTCGCCGCAGCCCTCGCACACCCGCTGGTTGATGAAGATCCGTGTCTCGGGCTCGGCGACCAGCCCACGCTTGCGCTTGCGGCGCAGCTCGGTGGCGCACTCCTGGTCGTGGATCAGCACGGTCACGCCGCGGATCGCCGCGAGCTCCTCCTGCGTCTGCAGCAGCTTGTCGCGGTGCCGCACCTCGACGCCCTTGGGCAGCGTGACGCCGTCGTAGCGGTGCGGCTCCTCGGTGGTCACGACGACCCGTTTGACGCCTTCCGCGAGCAGCTCGGCGGCGATGCTCGGCACCGACATGCCGCCGACGGCGTCCTGCCCGCCGGTCATCGCGACCGCGGAGTTGTAGAGCAGCTTGTAGGTCACGTTGACGCCGGCCGCGACCGCGAACCGGACGGCGAGCGAGCCGGAATGGTGGAAGGTGCCGTCGCCGATGTTCTGGAACAGGTGCTTGTCGCCGACGAACGGCTCGATGCCGACCCACGGTGCGCCCTCCCCGCCCATCTGGCAGGTGCCGAGGACGTCGCCGACCCGGTCCTCGTCGAGGAACATCGCCATGGCGTGGCAGCCGATGCCCGCGCCGACGATCGAGCCGGCCGGGACGACGGTGGAGCGATTGTGCGGGCAGCCCGAGCAGAAGTACGGCGTCCGCGGGAGCAGCGGCAGCTGGCGGCGCCGTGCCGGCGCGGGCACCGGCGGAGCGAGCCGCGCGGTCAGCCACGCGTTGACCGACGGGATGTCGAGCCGCTTGGACAGCCGGCGCGCGAGCACCTCCGTGATCACGTCGGCGCCGAGGTCGTAGTGGGCGCGCAGCAGCGGCTCGCGGTTCTCGTCGTGCTTGCCGACGACGAGCGGGGCGTCGGCGACGTTGAACAGCAGATCCTTGATCTGCTGCTCGATCAGCGGCCGCTTCTCCTCGACGACGACGAGCTCGTCGAGACCACGGACGAAGTCGTCGATCTCCTCGGGCAGCAGCGGGGCCACCATCGCGAGCTTGAGCACGGAGATGCCGTGGCGCTGCATCGACTCCTCGTCGATGCCGAGGTTCGCGAGCGCCTCCATCACGTCGAGGTAGGCGATGCCCGAGGTCACGATGCCGACCTTGGCCGCCGCCGCGCCGGTCCGCCGGTTGAGGCCGTTCGCCGCGGCGTACCGCCGGGCGAGCTCGAGCCGCTTGCCGACCAGCGACTCCTCGAGGGCGGCCAGGTGCGGCGGCAGCAGGTGCATGGTCGGCTCGTGACGGTAGGGCACCCCGTCGAACGTGTTGTCCGGGACGACGACCTTGACCCGGTCGGGGCTCACCTGCGCCGAGCCGGCACCGTCGGCGACGTTGGTGGCGATCTTCATGCCGGTCCACAGCCCGCTGAACCGCGACATGGCGATGCCGTGGATCCCCAGGTCGAGGATGTCCTGCGGGTCGGACGGCGAGAGGACGGTCATGCCGAGCTCGGCCATCGCGGTCTCGGAGGAGGACGGGACGGTGGAGCTCTTGGCGATCGAGTCGTCGCCGACGAGCGCGAGGACACCGCCCAGCGGATGGGTACCGCCGAGCACGGCGTGCCGGATGGCGTCGGTCGCGCGGTCCAGGCCGGGTGCCTTCCCGTACCAGATGCCGGCCACGCCGTCCTTGGTAGCGCTGGTCTGCAGCGGCGCCATCTGGGTGCCCTGGACGGCGTTGGCGGCGAGCTCCTCGTTGAGGCCCGGCTGGTGGACGATGTCGTGCTCGCCGAGCAGCTTCTTCTGCCGGATCAGCTCCAGGTCGTACCCGGCCAGGGGCGAGCCTTCGTAGCCGGAGACGAACGCCGCGGTGTTCAGGCCGGCCCGGCGGTCGGCGCGGCGGATGTCCATCGGCAGGCGCACGAGGGCCTGCACCCCGGAGAGGTAGACGGTCCCGTCCTCGACCTCGTAACGATCGCTGAGCCGGCGCGGCCGGGCATCGACGTCGCGATTCTGCTCGACGCTGTGGTGGATCGGTTCGGGCACGGCAGGACCTCCGGGGATGCGTCCACGGTTCGCGTGGAGGAAGCGGTCTCGTCACGCACCACCGGCTGGATCGCAGCGCGAGCGGCAAGGTGACGGCCCTCTCGATGAGGGCGAGTGCTGACATTCATGCACACATCACCGCGGCGCGCAACAAACGCGCCGCGCCCTGCCGCCTGGTCGTTCTCGAATCGTGAGACGGCCTCAGTTCGAGCGGAGGTACTCCAGCTGCGCCTTGACCGACAGCTCGGCCGCCGGCCAGTTCGACTCGGGGACGTCGGTGTAGACGTGCTCGACGACCTGACGCGCGCTCGCGTCCGGACCCAGTACGCCGAGCGCGTCGCGCACCTGCTGGAGCCGCTGCGCGCGGTGCTCGAGATAGAAGGCGGCGGCCTTGCCCGCCGACGCCAGCTCGGGTCCGTGGCCGGGCAGCACGGTCGCGTCGCCGTACGCCTTGAGCCGTTCCAGCGAGGCCAGGTACTCGCCGAGGTTGCCGTCGGGGTGCGCGATCACCGTCGTTCCCCGGCCGAGGATCGTGTCGCCGGTCAGCACGGACGCTGCGTTCTCGCCGTCGTCCACCACGAAGCTCAGCGAGTCGCTCGTGTGCCCCGGGGTGGCGATCACCCGCACCTCGACACCGGCGGCGGCGATCAGGTCGCCCTCGCCGAGCCCCTCGCCGCCGTACCGGTGCTGCGGGTCGAGGGCGCGCACCCGCGCGCCGGTCATCTCGTGGAAGGTGCGCGCCGACTCCGAGTGGTCCCAGTGCCCGTGGGTCAGCAGCACCTCGACGACGGTGCCGGCCTCGGCGGCGACCACCTTGAGGTGCTCGAGATCCTCCGGGCCGGGGTCGACCACGATCGCCTCGCGGCGCCCGGACGCCCGCAGCAGCCAGGTGTTCGTGCCGTCGAGCGTCATCACGTTGGGATTGTTGGCGAGCACCACCGAGGCGTACGGCGCGACGTCCCGCCGGGTCTCGTACAGCGGGTGGGTCATGGCGGCTCTCCTCGTGCTCGGGTCTGTCGATCCTCGGGTGTGTTGCTCCGGGTCTGATCCTGCGGGTCACTGTCCTGCGGGCCGGTGTGCGGACGCGGTGGGTTGTGCCCCGCTGTCCGCTCGATAGCGGGGTGCATCCCACCGCATCACGCGGGAGCGGGGTGCAACCCACCGCACGTGGCACATGGCCGGCGGATCGCTAGTCGGCGACGGACCGTCCCGGCCCCATCCGGACCGACGGCTTCATCAGCGTCCCGTCCGGCAGCCGCACCTGCAGCACGCCGTCGATCTCGACCAGGGCGGGCTGGATCGGCTGGATGCGCCGCGGCGGCGCGCCGGCCATCGCCTCGTCGGCGGTGCCGAAGCGGGCGAGGTCGGTCAGCGTGGCGATGGTCGGCGGCAGCATCGGCCGGACGCCGGTCTGGGCCTCGGCGAGCGCGTCGTGGACGCCGACCCACTCGGCCTTGTCGTGCTCGGTGGAGATCGCGCGCGGGTGGACGCCGTCGGGCAGCTTCATCAGGAAGAAGCTCGTGTTGTAGCGCTTGGGCTCCTGCTCGGGGGTGATCCAGTGCGCCCAGGGCCGCACCAGATCGGCCCGCAGCGACAGCCCGCGCCTCTCCAGCAGCTCGCTGAGGGAGTGCTCGCGGTTCAGCAGTCCCTGCCGCTCGGCCTCCCACTCGTCGTTGTCGGTGTCGACGACCGCGGTACGCCCGGCGGTGGCCAGCAGGATGCCGGCCTCCTCGAACGTCTCGCGGACGGCGGCGGCGACCAGGGCGCGCGCGGACCGCTCGTCGCAGCTGAACGCGTCCGCCCAGAACCCGGCCTCCGGGCCGATCCAGCCGAACTCGGCGTCCAGGTCACGCGGGTCGACGCCGCCGCCGGGGAAGGCGGTCATGCCGCCGGCGAACGCCATCTGCTTGACCCGCCGGATCAGGTAGGCCTCGAGGCCGGCCTCGCCGTCGCGCACGAACAGGACCGTCGAGGCCAGCTTGGGCTGGCTCGGCGCGCTCACGCGCCGACCTCGACGACGATCTCGACCTCGACCGGCGTGTCGATCGGCAGGACGGCGACGCCCACGGCCGAGCGGGCGTGCGCACCGGCCTCCCCGAACACCTCGCCGAGCAGCTCGGAGGCGCCGTTGATCACCTTCGGCTGGCCGGTGAACGACGGATCGCTGGCCACGAAGCCGACGACCTTCACGACCTGGGTGACCTTGTCGAGCCCGACCAGGGCGTCGATGGCCGCGAGCGCGTTGATCGCGCACTGCCGGGCGTCGTCGTACGCGTCCTCCGGCGAGACCTCGGCGCCGACCTTGCCGGTGCGGCGCAGCTTGCCGTCGACCAGGGGCAGCTGCCCCGACGTGTAGACGAGCGAGCCGTTGCGCAGGGCGGGGACGTACGCCCCGGCCGGCTTGGCGACCGGTGGAAGCTCGATCCCGAGCTCGGCGAGCCTGGTGTGGACATCGGACATTCGGGAGAACCTCTCTTCGGGGTGGGCGCGCCGCCCGGTCTGACGGGCTAGCTGCGGGGCCGCTTCATGAACGCGACCAGCTGCTCGCCGGTCGGGCCGGGGGTCACGGTGACGAGCTCCCAGCCGTCTTCGCCCCACGTGTCGAGGATCGCCTTGGTGTTGTGGGTCAGCAGCGGCACGGTGGCGTACTCCCACGTCGTCTTGTCAGCCATGCCCTCACTCTAGGGGTATGCCGTACGGCGCCGATCCGGCGAGGGCCGCAGTGGGTCGCGCGCACCACACCGGTTCCTCCGGATCGGGGCTTCGCGAGCGCCGCGGCCGCACTACGCTGGCGACGTGGACGCTGCCTTGACCCCCGCCTGGTGGACCGATGCGCGGTTGCACGTCGTCAGCGGCAAGGGCGGCGTCGGGAAGACCACCGTCGCCGCCGCGCTCGCCATCGCCCTCGCGACCGGCGGCCGGCGCACCCTGCTGGTCGAGGTCGAGGACCGGCAGGGCATCGCCCAGCTGTTCAACATCCCCCCGCTGCCGTACGCCGAGCGCCCCATCGCCGCGGCACCCGGCGAGGGCGAGGTCTACGCGCTCGCCGTCGAGCCCGAGGCCGCTCTCGTGGACTACCTCGACATGTTCTACGGGCTGGGCCGCGCCGGCGGCATGCTGCGGCGGGTCGGCGCGATCGACTTCGCCACCTCCGTGGCCCCCGGCCTGCGCGACGTGCTGCTGACCGGCAAGGTCAAGGAGGCGACGACGCGGGCCAAGGGCGGCAAGCGCGCGTACGACGCCGTCGTCCTGGACGCGCCGCCGACCGGGCGCATCGGCCGGTTCCTGAACGTCACCGGCGAGGTCGCCGCGCTGGCGAAGGTGGGCCCGATCAAGAAGCAGTCGGACGGCGTGATGGACCTCCTGCGCTCGTCGCGGACCGCGATCCACCTCGTCACGCTGCTGGAGGAGATGCCGGTGCAGGAGACCCTGGAGGCCGCGCACGACCTGCGCTCCAGCGGTCTGGACATCGCGTCGGTCGTGGTCAACATGGCCACCGAGCCGCAGATGTCGGCCGGCGAGCTCGACGACATCGCGGCCGGCGACGATCCGCTCAAGCAGATCTCCACCGGGCTCAAGACGGCCGGGCTCGCCGCGTCGTACGCCGAGCCGCTGCGCGCGGAGCTGGTCGACTACGCGCGGCGGTTCACCGTCGAGCAGCAGGCGCGGGCCGACCTGCCCTCGCTCGGCGTACCGATCACCGAGCTGCCGCGGCTGCACGGCCAGATGACGGCCGACGCGCTGGGCGACCTCGCCGAGCTGATCCGCGAGCAGACCGGCGCAGACGAGGTCGCCGATGTCTAGGCCGCGCCTCACCCTGCGTCCCCGCGGCGCCGACCGGCTGGACGTCGACGGGTTGCTGACCTCCCCCGAGACCCGCGTCGTGGTGTGCTGCGGCGCCGGCGGCGTCGGCAAGACGACGACGTCCGCGGCGATCGCGCTGCGGGCCGCCGAGACCGGACGGCGGGTCGTCGTGCTGACGATCGACCCGGCGCGCAGGCTCGCCCAGTCGCTGGGCATCGAGCAGCTGGACAACGTCCCGCGCAAGGTCGTCGGCGTCGAGGGCGGCGAGCTGTTCGCGATGATGCTCGACATGAAGAGCACGTTCGACGAGATCGTGCTCGAGCACACCGACGAGCAGAAGGCGCAGGAGATCTTCGACAACCCCTTCTACCAGACCCTGTCGAGCTCGTTCGCCGGCACGCAGGAGTACATGGCCATGGAGAAGCTCGGCCAGCTCGTCGCGAAGGACGAGTGGGACCTCATCGTGATCGACACTCCGCCGAGCCGTTCGGCGCTGGACTTCCTCGACGCGCCGGAGCGGATGGCGCGGTTCCTGGACGGGAAGGTGCTGCGGGTGCTGCTCGCGCCCGCGCGCGGCGGCGGCCGGATGTCGCTGAAGATCGTCAGCGCCGGCATGGGGCTGTTCTCGAAGGTGCTCACGCGGATCGTGGGCAGCGAGGTGCTGGGCGACATCTCGAAGTTCGTCGCCGCGCTCGACACCATGTTCGGCGGCTTCCGCACCCGCGCCGAGGCGACGTACAACCTGCTGCGCCAGCCGGGGACGTCGTTCATGGTGGTCGCGACACCCGAGCCGGACGCGCTGCGCGAGGCGTCGTACTTCGTCGACCGGCTGGTCGGGGAGACGATGCCGCTGGCCGGCGTCGTGATGAACCGGGTGCACTACTCCGAGGCGCCCGAGCTCGCGGCGAAGAAGTCCCGCGAGGCGGCCGACCGGCTCTGGCCGGAGGACGAGGAGCCGACCCACGAGGGCGCCGTCACCGCGGCCGCGCTGCGGGTGCACGCCGACCGGATCGAGCTCGCGCTGCGCGAGCAGTCGCTGGCGCAGCGGTTCGTCACCGCGCATCCCGACGTCCCGCTCGGGGAGGTCGCCGCGCTGCCGACCGACGCGCACGACCTGGACGACCTGCGCGAGATCGGCGCTCGGCTCGCCGAGTCCTGACCCGGTTCCCGGCCGATCTGCGGGGCTGCCAGTGGCGGTTCGGGCCGCTTATCGTGCTCCGCTGCCCCGCAGAAGGCGCCGGCGATTACGCGATCTTGGCGTCGGGGTCGTCGGAGGTCAGCAGCTCGCGCCAGGAGGCGACGTCGGGGTTGCGCCGCAGCAGGGCGCGTCGCTCGCGCTCGGTCATCCCGCCCCACACGCCGAACTCGGTGCGGTTGTCGAGCGCGTCGGCGAGACACTGGACGCGCACCGGGCAGCCGTCGCAGATCTTCTTGGCCTGGTGCTGGGCCGCGCCCTGCACGAACAGGGCCTCCGGGTCGATGCCCCGGCAGCGGGCCTCGCTCGCCCAGTCGGCCATCGGGGAGCGTGCCGCGGCGGTGAAGACAATCGTGCTCGACATGGGGGCATCTCCTCGTAATGACGGCCGCGTTCTACCGCTGCCTCTAGGTAAGGAGACCAACAAAGGTGCGACTCGTGACGCGGCCCGGCCAGACACGACCCGGGCTTCACGCCCACTTCACACTTGCCTGCTCGATGGGAGCCCCCAAAAACGGAAACGTCGATCCTCTCACGCTTGCGGGCCTCTCGCCACCCGCTGAGGCTTGCGGGGCGACGCGGCCTAGAGGCATCGTTCACGATTTACCCGCTTGTGACTGGTGACTGCGTAGGCTGGCCAAGTGTCAAGCCGCGCATTCAACAAGATGGCGACCATCGTCAAGCTGGTCGCCGCCATCGCCGCCGGCGGGCTGGTGCTCGCCGCCATGCTCTTTCCTGCCTTCGGTGGGGCGGGGGCCGCGGCCAAGAGCACAGCGTCGGCGGTGAACGATCTCGACACGCAGTTCCAAGAGTCCAACCCGGCCCTGGTGACCACCGTGCTGGCAGCGAACGGCCAGCCGCTCGTGCACTACTACAACTACTACCGCGAGCCGATCCCGCTCAGCCAGATGGGCGAATGGCTGCCGAAGGCCATCGTGGCGGTCGAGGACAAGCGGTTCTACGAGCACAAGGGCGTCGACCTCCAGGGCATGTTCCGCGCGGCGGTGCAGAACGCGGTCAAGGGCGGCGTCTCGCAGGGCGCGTCGACACTGACGCAGCAGCTGGTCAAGAACACGCTCTTCTATCAGGCCAAGACGCAGAAGGAACGCGATGCGGCGACCGAGCAGAGCCTGGGGCGCAAGCTGCGCGAGGCGAAGATCGCGCTGAACCTCGAGAAGACCCTCACCAAGGACCAGATCCTCGAGAAGTACCTCAACCTGATGAACATGGGCGGCGGGGCGTACGGCGTCCGCGCCGCCGCGCAGACCTACTTCGGAGTCGAGCCGGCGCAGCTCGACATCGCGCAGGCCGCGATGATCGCCGGCATCGTGCAGAACCCGACCAAGTACAACCCGCTGCACAACCCGGACCAGACCAAGAAGCGGCGGGACGTCGTCCTGACCCTGATGGCCGACCAGGGCAAGATCACCACCGCGCAGCGCGACGAGGAGATCAAGAAGCCGATCACGCTCAGCGGCAACGGCGCCAAGCCGTCGCGCTCGTGCTCGGAGGCGCCGAACGGCGCGGGCTTCTACTGCGACTACGTCTGGCAGTACCTCACCCAGAACCTCGGCATCCCGGAGGCGACCCTCAAGGAGGGCGGCCTCACGATCCAGACCTCGCTGAACCCGTCGTACCAGGAGTCGGCGAACAACGCGATCGTCAGCGCCTCGACGTCGTTCAACAGCGACCCGTCGATCTACGGCTACGCCGATCAGCGGATCGCGACCATGCCGATCCTGAACGTCAAGGACGGCCAGGTCCTCGCCCTCGGCGTCAACAAGAAGTACGGCAACGACCCCAACGACCCCTCGCAGACGGTGTTCAACTACCCGGTGCAGCCCAACGGTGACGGCGCCGGGTCGGTGTACAAGATCTTCCCGACGGTCGCCGCGCTCAACGAGGGCACCGGGATCAACTTCGAGCTCAACACGCCGCCGCCGTACAAGTCGAAGATCATGGCGCAGCAGGGCATCTCGTACGAAGTCTCGAACGCCTCCCCCAACTACCCGCCGAAGCTGCCGCTGTGGAAAGCGTTGTACATGTCCTCGAACACCTACTTCGTGGCGCTCGAGGACCACATCGGCAGCCTGAAGCCGATCACCGACGCGGCGTACGCGATGGGCCTCTGGGCACCGGGCGACACGAAGATCCGCGACCAGATTGCGGCGGAGAACCGCGCGTCGTTCACCCTCGGCCCGGAGGCGACCAGCCCGCTGCGGCTCGCCGTAGCCTACGCGACGATCGCCAACCGCGGCACCAAGTGCGAGCCCACGCCGATCATGTGGATCGCCGGGCCGGACGCCAAGACGGCCGTCAACCCGCAGACCAACAAGCCTTGGTACACGCCGGGCACCAACTGCACCCCGGGCGCCGTCTCGCAGGGCGTCGCCGACACGATCAACCAGATCCTGCTCAAGGACGTCATGCCGGGCAACCCGAGCCAGACCGGCAAGCGGGCCTATGTCCCCGGCTACCAGATCGCCGGCAAGACCGGTACCGCGCAGGACAACCGCGCGTACTCGTTCGTCGGCTTCACGCCGGACATCATCGCCTCGGTGCTCGCCTTCGATCCGAAGTCGAACAAGCCACTGCCCTCTCCCGGCGGCGGCGAGGAAGGCTTCGGTGGCGGCTACCCGGCGCGCATCTGGAACCTGGCGATGCAGAGCATCCTGCCCCAGGTGGGCGCGAGCTACTTCCCACCCCAGGATCCTGCGGTCGCCAACGGCAAGACGACGGTGCTCAACGTCAACTGCGTCGGCCAGTCGCCGGCAAACTGCAAGTCGATGGCCAAGCAGGCCGGCTACCCCGCGGAGGACAGCGGGACGCCGGTCGACTCCACGCTCCCGGCCGGCGTGGTCGCCTCGCAGGACCCGCCCGCCGGGTCCGCCGTGCCCGAGGGCACCACGATCACCTACAGCGTCTCGACCGGCAAGGCGCCGGCCGGGCAGCCCTGCCAGCCCGGCCAGGACCCGGCCACCGGTTGCGTGCCGGCGGCGCAGACCAGCGCACCGGCCCAGCCGACGGCGCCTGCTCCCCAGCCGACGGCGCCCGCGCCGCAGCCCACGGCGGCACCGCCGAACGGCGGCACCGGCAACGGGGGCGGCAACAACGGGAACGGCCGCGGAAACGGTGGGGGCTGATCATCGCTAGCTCCAGCGCCGTACGACGGGCCGCCGCGATCAGCGGCGGCCTCGTCGCATCCGGCGCCCTCACCGCCGGCTACGCGACGCTGATCGAACGCAACTGGTACGCCCTGCGCCGCTTCGAGGTCGCCGTCCTGCCCGCCGGGGCCAGACAGCTCACGGTGCTGCAGCTGGCCGACCTGCACGTCACCCCGCAGCAGCGGCGCAAGGTCGCGTGGGTGCGTTCGCTGGCCGACCTCGCGCCCGATCTCGTGCTGTCGACGGGAGACCACCTGGGCGGCGACGAGAGCGCGTTCGAGAACTCGCTGCGCGCCCACGAGCCGTTCCTGCACCTGCCGGGCGCGTTCGTGTGGGGCAACAACGACCACTGGGCGCCGGTCGCCAAGAGCCCGACGCGGTACTTCACCCGGACCACGGTGCACCGGCGCGGGCACCGCCTCGACCTCACCGGACTCCGCGAGGGACTGACCGCGCACGGCTGGCTCGACCTGAACAACCGGCGCGGGTCGGTGCAGGCGGGCGGCCTGTCCGTGGCGCTCGCCGGCGTCGACGACCCGCACACCCGCCGCGACCGGTACGCCGCGATCGCCGGGGCTGCGGACCGCGACGCCGACGTCCGCATCGCGCTCACGCACTCTCCCGAGCCGCGGGTGCTGGACCCGATGGTCGACGACGGCTACGACCTGGTGCTCGCCGGCCATACGCACGGCGGCCAGGTGCGCATTCCGATGGTCGGCGCCGCGGTGACGAACTGTGGCATCGACCGGTCGCGGGTGCGGTGGATGTCGGACTGGACGTCGCCGTCCGGCCGAACCGCTCCCCTGCACGTGAGTGCCGGCCTGGGAACGTCGCCGTACGCGCCGGTGCGATTCTGCTGCCGCCCGGAGGCCACCCTCCTCACGCTTATCCCCCGGCCCGCCTGACCCACCCACAACGCCCGTCGAGCCCCCCACGGTCGTCGAGGTCCCGGGTTGGCGTGCCGCCCCGCCCCCAACGGTCGTCGAGCCCCCGGGGTCGCCGTGCCGGCCCGCCCCCACGGTCGTCGAGCGAGCGGAGCCGATAGGCGTAGCGACGTCGAGACGCAGTGAGCCGCCGGTCGGCCGCATCCCCCGGCTATAGCGCGTCAGCCGGGCACGTCACCCGAGAATCTCGGTGTGATCCCTTGCACATTTGTTCGAACATGTGTACGATTCATGGTAGGAGGCCGGACGGGAGGTGAGCATGATGGATGGCACCGACGATTCCTTCCTCGACACGCGACCGGGCACTCAACACCCAGCGGCCGACGGCCATCCTCACCTCGGCCACACCGACGCACCACCGGCGGCGCCGTGGGACCCCGCGTCCGGGACCCCGTTCGAGTGCTCACCGGGCGCCCTGGAGCTCGATGCCGAGATCGCCGGCTATCTGGGCCAGCTCCGCGCGGGCATCGACGGACTCCTCGGAGTCGGCGACCGTGGCGATCTGATGGCGCTGGGCGCAGATCGACTCGTCGACGTGCTGCAGCGGTTCGAAGCACACCGCGGGACACTCGCGGCGGTGGACGCGCTGCTGATCGAGGCCGCGGAGGAAGAACGGCTTCCGGCATACGTGGCGGCCCCGAGCCTGCCGGCGGCGCTGGTACGGCTGGTGAAGCTGCAGCCGGGCGCCGCGAAGGCGCGGGTGCGTCAGGCGGAGCAGCTGCGGGCGCGGAACGAGCTGAGCGCGGGCACCCTCGAGTGTCCGCACCCCGTGCTCCGCGACGCGGTCCGCGCCGGGGAGCTCAGCGCCGACCAGCACGCCGTCATCGCCCGCGCCGTCGCGAGGCTGGCGACGAACACGGCCGTCGACCCGGACGATGCGGCGCGGGCAGAGCAGACGTTGGTGCGGTTCGCCGCCTCCCTGACACCGGTCGAGCTCGCCGAGGCGGCCCGGGTGATCGACGACTGCCTGCTACCCGACGGGTCGCTGCCCAACGAGGACACCATGCGGGCGCGTCGTGGCCTGCGGCTCGGCGAGGAGCAACGCGACGGCACGCACTCGATCAGCGGGAACCTGACCCGGGAGCTGCACGCCAAGCTGCAGGCGCTGCTGTCCCCGCTCGCGGCGCCGCAGCCGAGCGAGGACGCCGGCCAGCGCGACACGCGCAATCTCGAGCAACGCCAGCACGACGCGCTCGAGGACGCGGTCGACCGGCTGCTCGACTCCGATGCGCTACCGCGCACCGGCGGAGCGCGCACCACGCTGCACGTCGCCATCGACCTCGACCAGCTGCGCGCCGCGCTCGCCCGCCTGGACGGCGCGACAGCACCGAACGGCGCGGACCGACTCGATCGCGCGGATCCCGAGGGTGGCCCGTTCAGCGGGCGGCTGCTGCCTCGGGTGGCGGCCGGCACGAGCCTGGGCACCCGCCTCTCGATCGGTGAGCTGCTGCGGCTGGCCGAGCAGGCCGAGATCATCCCGACCTTCGTGAACGCCGCGGGAGGCGTGATCGCCTACGGGCGAGCCCGACGCTTCGCCAGTCCCGCGCAGGTGAAGGCGTTGACCGGCCGCGACAAGGGCTGCAGCTTCCCGGGATGCACGATCCCGCCCGAGTGGTGCGAGGTGCACCACGTCGTCGAGTGGTGGCGGGGCGGCCGCACCGATGTCGACAACCTGACGATGATCTGCGGCTACCACCACCGCGAGTTCGAGCAATGCGGCTGGCGGGTCGACATGCGTGCCGGGATCCCGGTCTGGATCCCGCCGCCCTGGGTGGACCGCGACCGCACACCGCAGATCAACACCCGCATCACCGGCTTGCAGGCCGAGCTCGTTCTCGATGCGCTGTTCCAGCAGTCGAACTCCGCCGCAGAGGGCGCCGACGGTGACCCCGCCCTCGCGGAGGTCCTCAGTCGTCACGGACCCGCGGGAGCCGACGAACCGTAGACTTCGTCGCTCCGCTCACACCGGCTCGCGTTCCGCATGACCGATCGAGTAAAGTTGTCTTTCGGTGTTCAACGGGGTGTGGCGCAGCTTGGTAGCGCGCTTCGTTCGGGACGAAGAGGCCGTGGGTTCGAATCCCGCCACCCCGACCACGAGACACCGAGAGGGGACTTGCTTCTACGGCGGCAAGTCCCCTCTGGCATATCTCCCTGGCCGAGCCGCCGGGCGGGTCCTTCGGTGGAACGGGGTGCGGATGCACGCATGGTGGCTCGACCCGAACGGCGACGACGGGATGCGCGCTGCGGCGTCCGCCGCGCGACGCGACCTTCCCGGCGCGCTCGACCTGGCGCGCGCACTCGGTGAGAAGCTCTCCCCCGCGGACCCCGGATCGCTGCTGACGACCTGGGACGCCCTCGCGCGCGCCGCGTCGGTCGACCTCACCGTGACCCGAGCGGTGGAACCCCACCTCGACGCGCTCGCGATCCTCGCCCAGGCAGGGGTGTCTGCCCCGGCCGACGCGACGCTGGGCGTGTATGCCGCGGAGGGACCAGGCGGCCGTCTGCGCGGCGAGCAGGCCGCCGACGGGTGGCGGCTGACCGGTCCGAAGCCGTGGTGCTCGCTCGCCAGCGAGCTGTCGCATGCGCTGGTCACCGCCTGGGTGGACGACGAGCGACGTGGGCTGTTCCTGATCGACCTCCGGCAACCCGGCGTCCGGATCGACGACGCACCCTGGGTCAGCAGCGGGCTGTCGCTGATCCGCTCCTCCGGCATCACGCTCGACGACGTCCCGGCCGTCCCCGTCGGCGAGCCGCAGTGGTACCTCGCACGGCCAGGCTTCGCGTGGGGTGGCATCGGCGTCGCCGCCATCTGGTACGGCGCAGCAGTCGGCATCGCCCTGCGGCTGCGCGAGGCGGTGATCGCCGGCCGGCAGGACGACGTGACGCTGATGCACCTGGGCGCATGCGACAGTGCGCTTCTCGGCGCCCGGGGCGCGCTGCGCCAGGCGGCCGCTGACATCGCGCGGGACGCCGTCGCCCGAGACGCTGCGTGGCCCTATGCGCTCCGCGTGCGGGATGTGTGCGCGCGCGCCGCCGAGGACGTCATCCGACACGCCGACCACGCAATGGGGCCGGGGCCGCTTACGTCCGACGAGCCGTACGCGCGCCTCGTCGACGACCTGCGCGTCTACGTCCGGCAGCATCATGCCGAGCGTGACCAGGTCGCGCTCGGGCGCGCTCTCCTCGGCCCGAGTGGCTGATCAGCCGCTGATCACTCGGTGTGCCGGTCGTGGCCGCGCGTGAGGACGTCGAGCACGAACTCCTCGTCGAACAGCGCCACCTGATGGCGGAATCCCTTGCCCCGCAGCACATCGCGCACCTGCTCATGGACGAGGTCACCACTCGCCGTCCCGTCCTCGGGCTGCTCCCGCCAGTGCACGGCGACGACCTCGACCCGCGGCGCTGCACGGACGAGCACACTCTCGATCGCGGCCACGCGCTGATCGGCATCGAGGTAGTAGAGGAACTCCGACAGCACGATCAGATCGAACGGGCCCGCTGGATCCCCGCCACCGTAGGGAAGGGCCTGCTGGTCGACGCGTACGCCGGGAGCCTCCGCGCAGGTCGCCCTGGCCAGCTCGACGGCCGCGGCGGACGCGTCACGCGCGACGACCTCGCCGCAGCGCGCACCCAGCTGCAGCGCCAGATGGCCGGTTCCGCAGGCCGGATCGAGCACACGCCGGTACGTCGGATCGGAGAGGGCCGCGAGGACGACCGACATCTTCCGTTGCTCGTACCAGCTCGAGCCCACCCTCCATGGGTCGGCTTCCTCGGAATACATGCGATCGAAGTCCGGCGCGCTCACCGTGCCACCCTACCGGTCCGCGCGCCGGGCAGCACCCGCATCGCGAGCTGCTCGGTGAGCCGACCCACGAGCTCGGGCGGCACCACCGCGCCGAGGTCCTCGGCGGCGGGACGACGCTGGCTGGTGAAGCACTCCCACGCGACGTCCCTCGCCCGCTCCGCCTCCGGCGAGCAGCCCACGACCACCAACCCGCCGGGGGCCGGGGGTTCGGAGAAGTAGGTGAGCCACACCGGCCACTCCACCAACGGCAGGGAACGCTCGCGCGCCACCACGCTGAGCGCCCGGCCGACAGCCATGTGGTCCGGGTGCGGATCGACGTCGAGGGTGCCCGCGAGGACGTCGGGTCGAGCCTCGTCGACCAGCTCGCGCAGCAGCTCCACCAGGCGCCCCTCGTGCGCAGCGAGCGCGCCGTCGGGCAGTCCCAGGCAGCGCATCGGTCGCGCACCCAGCACGCCGAGCGCGGCGCGCCACTCCGCCACGCGGGTCTCGGCGAGATCGGGCCACTCGTGCCCCACCACGTCGAAGCACGCCTCGCCGGCCGTGGCGGTCGCCGCGTACACCGCACCTCCGGCACGCGTCCAGTCCGCGACGAGCCGGCCTCCGCCGAGCGTCTCGTCGTCGGGATGCGCACTCACCACGAGCATCCGAGCGCCGGACGGAGCGCCCGATCCGGACGAGCCGGCGACGAGACCGTCGGCGAGATCGGCGAACGGCACCCGCGGCAGGCGCTCCAGCACCGGTCTCCACAGCTCGACGGGATGCCCCTCCGGCGTTATCTGCCTGCTCATGCCCCCATCATGCCCCGCTCAGCCGAGGTCGCGATCCCACACCCGTCCCGCGGCCCAGCGGCTGATGAGGTCGTCGACCGACTTCTTCGACAGGGCGATCACGCCCGCGTCGGCGCTCGTGTCGCCCAGAGAGCCGAGGACGGCGTCGGCGTCCGGCGACACCCCGATCACCTTGTAGTGATGGAAAGCGTCGTTCACGAAGTCCTTCACAGCAGGATTCTTGGCGAGCTGGACGGCAGCGTCCGCCGTCAGCAGGATCGCCACGGCATCGTAGAGCACCGACGGCGCCCCGGTGATGAGCTGGTCGAGCGGCTGCGTCTTGCCCGAGCCGAGGGTCACGCCCGCGACCTTACTGCCGATCAGCTCGACCATGCCGCCGGCCTTGGCGACCCCGTCGGTCAGCGCCTTCAGCAGGGCGGCATCCGTGCCGTCACCGATCAGCACGCCGAGCTTGCGGCCCTCGATCGTCTCGCGGGCGCTCTGCAGGATGCTCAATGCCGGCGACGGCGCGAGGTCGGTACGGGTCGGCACCGCTGCCGGCGCGGGCGCGGGCGGCTCGATCCCGAGCCCCTCGGCGACCCGATCGCCGACGTCACCGACGTTGCGCAGGTTGGCGACCATCCGCTCGCGGATGGCGGGCGTCTGCACCTTGCTCAGCTCGAACACGAACGCGTCGACGATGTGCTGCTGCTCGACCTCGGTCTGGCTGGCGAAGAACTGCAGCGGCTGGCTGTAGTGGTCGGCGAACGACTCCGCGCGCAGCGCCCGGACGGCGCCACCTTCCTCGCCGGAGTACGGCGTGAAGCCCAGATCGGCGTTCTCGCGGGGATTCTCACCGGTGCCGAGCGAATTGGGCTCGTAGAACGCCCGCCCTGAGGGGCGCGTCGTCGTCATGTGTCCGTCGCGCTGGAAGTTCATCACGGGGCAGCGCGGCGCGTTGACCGGGATGTGCGTGAAGTTGGGGCTGCCCAGCCGCTTGAGCTGCGTATCGAGGTAGGAGAAGTTGCGTCCCTGCAGCAGCGGGTCGTTCGTGAAGTCGATCCCCGGGACGACGTTCTGCGTGCAGAACGCCACCTGCTCGATCTCAGCGAAGACGTTGTCCACCACCTGGTCGAGCACCAGCCGGCCCACCGGGCGAGCGGGCACCTGCTCCTCGGGAATGATCTTGGTCGGGTCGAGGACGTCGAACTCGAACTGGTCGGCGAAGTCGTCGTCGAAGGTCTGGATGCACAGCTCCCACTCCGCCGGATCGCCCGCGCCGATGGAGCTGTAGAGGTCGCGGCGATGGAAGTCGGGGTCGGCGCCGTTGACCTTCAACGCCTCGTTCCACACCACCGACTGCATTCCGAGCACCGGCTTCCAGTGGAACTTCACGAACGTCGACCGGCCGCCGGCGTCGACGAACCGGAAGGTGTGCACGCCGAACCCTTCCATCATCCGGAAGCTGCGCGGGATGCCACGGTCACTCATCGCCCAGAACACGGCGTGGGTCGACTCCGGCGTGAGCGAGACGAAGTCCCAGAAGGTGTCGTGCGCGGTCTGCGCCTGGGGAAAGCCGCGGTCCGGCTCCTCCTTGGCGGCATGCACCAGATCGGGGAACTTCATTGCGTCCTGGATGAAGAAGACCGGCGCGTTGTTGCCGACCAGGTCCCAGTTGCCCTCGTTGGTGTACAGCTTGACGGCGAACCCGCGGATGTCTCGGGGCAGGTCCGGCGATCCTAGATTGCCTGCCACCGTTGAGAACCGCACGAATGCCTCCGTACGGCGTCCGGCTTCGGAGAACAGGTCGGCGCGAGTGATGTCGGTCAGCGGCTCGTAGCACTCGAAGTATCCGCGAGCACCGTATCCGCGGGCATGCACGACCCGCTCGGGGATCCGCTCGTGATCGAAGTGGAACAGCTTGTCGCGGAGCACGAAATCCTGCAGCAGGACGGGTCCGCGTTCGCCGACCTTCTGGGAGTTCTGGTCGTCGGACAAGGGGGTACCCTGCGCGGTCGTCATGGTGTGCCCACGCTGGCTGGTCCGCTGATGTGTCTCGTCACCGTTGCCGCGCACGGTGTCCACCTCGGTCTCGGTTGCCGCGGCGCCTTGGGCCGGCAGCAGGTCGGCGGGTGCGGGAGTGGGCACCCCTCCGGTGTCCTTTGCGGCCTTCGCGGCTTTCGCGGCCTTTGCCGGCGCCTTCTTCGGCACAGCGCTGGGCTTCTTGGTCGTCGTCTTCTTCGTTTCGCGCTTCGGTGTGGTCATTCGGGAATCCTCGAGACTCTTTTGCGTGCGTCGCCCGCGACGTGGCTGGGCCGGCTTCCGCCAGCCTAGGTGCTGGGTGGACGGCGCGGTACCCGCTCTGCAGGTATCTTGAGAACCGATCCGCTAGCCGACCCGGTGACCGACAACCCTCCGAGGTACCGGATGAACATGCCGCACCGCGTCGAGCACGTCATCGTGGCGATGCCCGCGCACGACGAGCAGCAACTGGTCGGCGACGCCTTGCACGCGGTGCTCGACGCCGTCGCGCACGCCGGCCGGGAGCTGCCGGCGAGATTCCGCGTCGGGGTCTCGGCGCACCGGTGCAGCGACGAGACGTTCACCGTCGCGGCCGACGTGCTCGGCCACGGCGACGTCGATGCGGTGGTGGTGCGCGACCGCGACTCGACCACCGTGGGCGGCGTACGGCGCCGGCTGATCTCGGTGCTGCGCGAGCCGTCGATGCCCGCGGACCGCACCTGGCTCTTCTGCACCGACGCCGACTCCGTGGTCCCCCGGGACTGGATCTCCGGCCTGCTCGCCGCGGCGCGGCGGGTCGACGCGGTCGCCGTCGCCGGCATGACCGACCTGGTCGACTGGACCGCCACGGCGGGCGAGCGGGCGGCGTACGACCGGATCATCGCCGACGGGCTCCGGCCCGAAGCGGCGCACGCGCACGTCTACGCCGCCAACCTGGCGGTCCGGCTGGACGCCTACCTGGCGGCCGGCGGCTTCCGCGACGTCCCGCACGGCGAGGAGCACTGCCTGCTGGGCCGGATCCGGCGCGGCGGAGGCACCGTCGCGACGCCGCGGCAGCCTCGGGTGCGCACCTCCGGCCGCACGGAGGGGCGGGCCGGCCACGGCCTCGCGGCGCTGCTCGCCTCGCTGCGCCGGCCATCGGCGACGGCTCCCCTCGACCAGCCGACCCCGGCGACTCACCTCCCGTAGGACGCCGGCCACCGGCCGCTCGACCGCCCACCTCTTCCGTCGCCTGCCCGAGGTCGCCGGTGGCCGCGGGCCGCCGATCGGGGCATCGGGTCGCTACGGTGGGTCGATGGACCTCTATGACGTCATGCGCACGACCTTCGCCGCCCGGGACTTCACCGGTGAGCCGGTGCCGGACGACGTGCTCCTGCGCATCCTGGACAACGCCCGGTTCGCGCCGAGTGGCGGCAACCGGCAGGGCGCGCACATCACCGTCGTCCGCGACCGTGCCGTGCGCGAGGAGCTCAAGGAGCTGTCGATGTACGCCGGACGGCGCTACGCCGCCCAGTCGAAGGCCGGCGAGGGCCCGTGGAACCCGCTCTACCCGCCGGGGCCCAGCGCGGAGGAGATCGCGACGACCCGGGTCCCCTCGATGCTCACCGAGCCGATGGTGACCTGCGACGTGCTGCTGGTGGTCAGCGTCGACCTCGAACGGGTCGCCGCCATCGACCAGGAGCTCGAGCGGGTGTCGGTGGCGCCCGGCGCGTCGATCTACCCGCTCGTGTGGAACATCCTGCTGGGGGCTCGCAACGAGGGCTTCGGCGGGACGCTCACCACGATGGCGACCGCGCGCGAGCCGGAGATCCAGAAGCTGCTCGGCATCCCGGCCACGCACGCCGTCGCCGCGCTGCTGCCGCTGGGCAAGCCCGTCAAGCAGCTGACCAGGCTCCGCCGGCGTCCCGTCGAGGACTTCGTGACCCTCGAGCGGTACGACGGCGCGCCCTTCACCGGCTGAGCAGAGCCATTACGCCGTCGTAGAACGAGCCGGAGCCGTCCTACGGTCGTCGAGCGAGCCGGAGCCGTCCCACGGTCGTCGAGCGAGCCGGAGCCGTCCCACGGTCGTCGAGCGAGCCGGAGCGCCAGCGGAGGCGACGTCGAGACGCCGCAGCCGGCGAGTGTGCGCGAGCACGACCGACTCGCGGCTCACCGCGTCTCGACGTCGCTCGCCCTGGGGGCTCGCTCGCTCGACGACCGTTGGAGCAGTCTCAGACGGCCAGGGGACGGTCGGTCGGGTTGACCGGACGCGGCAGCTGCGACGGGATCCCCATGAGGTACTCGTCGACGCTCTTCGCTGCGGCGCGGCCCTCGGCGATCGCCCACACGATCAGCGACTGGCCGCGGCCCGCGTCGCCGGCGACGAACACGCCCGGCAGCGACGTCATGTACTCGTTGTCGCGGACGATGTTCGTGCGCTCGTCGAGCGGGACGTCGAGCTGCTCGACGAACCCCTCGCGCTCCGGGCCGAGGAAGCCCATGGCCAGCAGCACCAGCTGCGCCGGGATCTCCCGCTCCGAGCCGGGCACCTCCGTGAACGCGCCGTCCTTCATCTCGACGTCGGCGACCCGCAGCGCCTGGACGTTGCCGTCCTCGTCCGCGAGGATCTCCTTCGTCGAGACGGCGTACAGCCGTTCGCCGCCCTCCTCGTGCGCCGAGGCGACGCGGAACAGCATCGGGTACGTCGGCCACGGCTGGTGGTCGGGCCGCTCCTCGCCGGGCTGCGGCATGATCTCCAGCGAGGTCACCGACTTGGCGCCCTGGCGCAGCGCGGTGCCGATGCAGTCGGCGCCGGTGTCGCCGCCGCCGATGACGATTACGTCCTTTCCGGTGGCCAGGATCTGGCCCTCGACCTCCTCGCCGAGCGCCGTGCGGTTGGCCTGCGGCAGGTAGTCCATCGCCTGGTAGGTGCCGGTGTGCTCGCGGCCGGTCACCTGCAGGTCGCGCGGCACGGTCGCGCCGGTCGCGATCACCACCGCGTCGTACCGGTCGCGCAGCTCCTTGGCGGTGATGTCCCTGCCCACCTGCACCGAGCAGCGGAACCGGGTGCCCTCGGCCTTCATCTGGTTGATCCGGCGCTCGAGGACCGACTTCTCCATCTTGAACTCGGGGATGCCGTAGCGCAGCAGGCCGCCCGGCTTGTCGTCGCGCTCGTACACCGCGACGGTGTGCCCGGCGCGGGTCAGCTGCTGGGCCGCGGCCAGGCCGGCCGGCCCGGAGCCGACAACGGCGACCGTCTTGCCGGTGAGCCGCTCCGGCGGCAGCGGGGTCACGAGGTTGGCCGCGAAGGCCTTCTCGATCGTCTGCACCTCGATCTGCTTGATCGTCACGGCGGGCTGGTTGATGCCCAGCACGCACGCGGTCTCGCAGGGCGCGGGGCACAGCCGCCCGGTGAACTCCGGGAAGTTGTTCGTGGCATGCAGCCGCTCGATGCCGTCGGCGGTGTCACCCTTCCACGCGAAGGTGTTCCACTCGGGGATCAGGTTGCCCAGCGGGCAGCCGGAGTGGCAGAACGGGATGCCGCAGTCCATGCAGCGCGACGCCTGACGGCGCAGCTGCGCGTCGTCCTGCTCCTCGTAGACCTCTTTCCAGTCCCGAATCCGGACGTCGACCGGACGGCGCTTCGGGAGCTCGCGCTCGCGGTACTTCAGGAAACCCTTGGGATCAGCCATTGAACACCTCCATGATGCGGCTCCACACTTCGTTGCCGTCGGGGTCGAGCCCCTCGGCCTCTGCTTCGGCGCGTACGTCGAGCACGCGCTGGTAGTCACGCGGCAGCACGACCTTGATCCGCCCGCGGGCGGCGTCGAAGTCGTCGACCAGTGACTTGGCGACCGCCGAGCCGGTCCACTTGATGTGGTCGTTCAGCAGCCGGTGCACCACCTCGAGGTCACCCGCGCGCAGGTCGATGACGTCGACCAGCTCGGGGTTGACCAGCCGCTCGTCGAGGTCGAGCACGTAGGCGACGCCGCCGCTCATGCCGGCGCCGAAGTTCCGGCCGGTCTGGCCCAGGATCAGCACCGTGCCGCCGGTCATGTACTCGCAGCCGTGGTCGCCCACGCCCTCGACGACCGCGATCGCGCCGGAGTTGCGCACGCAGAACCGCTCACCGACGATGCCGCGCAGGTAGATCTCGCCGCTGGTCGCGCCGTACCCGATGACGTTGCCGGCGATGACGTTCTCCTCGGCGATCAGCGGGGCGCTGTCGGCGGGCCGGACGACGAGGCGTCCACCGGAGAGCCCCTTGCCGACGTAGTCGTTCGCGTCGCCCTGCAGCAGCAGGGTGATGCCCTTGGGCAGGAACGCGCCGAAGGACTGTCCCGCCGAGCCCTGCAGGGTCAGCTCGATCGACCCGTCCGGCAGGCCGCCGGGGTGCGACTTGGTGACCTCGTGGCCGAGCATCGTGCCGATGGTGCGCATGACGTTGCGGACGGCGACCGTCTCGCGCACCTGCTCGCCGTTGTCGATCGCCGGGCGGGCGAGCGCGATGAGCTGCTGGTCGAGCGCCTTGTCCAGGCCGTGGTCCTGGCTGCCGGAGTTGTACGGCGTACCGCCGGTCGGATCCTCGACCGCGGCCAGGATCGGCGCGAGGTCCAGGCCCGAGGCCTTCCAGTGCTCGACGGCCTTGTCGGCCTTGATCGCCTCGACGTGGCCGACCGCCTCCTGGATGGAGCGGAAGCCGAGCGCCGCCAGGTGCTCGCGCACCTCCTCGGCGATGTACTCGAAGAACGTCTCGACGAACTCCGGCTTGCCGCTGAACCGCGCGCGCAGCTCGGGGTTCTGTGTCGCGACGCCGACCGGGCAGGTGTCCATGTGGCAGACGCGCATCATGACGCAGCCCGAGACGATCAGCGGCGCGGTCGCGAAGCCGAACTCCTCGGCACCGAGCAGCGCGGCGATGACGACGTCACGGCCGGTCTTCATCTGGCCGTCCGCCTGCACGACGATCCGGTCGCGCAGGCCGTTGAGCTTCAGCGTCTGCTGGGTCTCGGCGAGGCCGAGCTCCCACGGCGCGCCGGCGTGCTTGAGCGACGTCAGCGGCGAGGCGCCGGTACCGCCGTCGTGCCCGGAGATCAGCACCACGTCGGCGTGCGCCTTGGACACGCCCGCGGCGACCGTGCCGACGCCGATCTCCGCCACCAGCTTGACGTGGATGCGGGCGCTCGGGTTGGCGTTCTTCAGGTCGTGGATGAGCTGCGCGAGATCCTCGATCGAGTAGATGTCGTGGTGCGGAGGCGGTGAGATCAGCCCGACGCCGGGCGTCGAGTGCCGCGTCTTGGCCACCCACGGGTACACCTTGTTGCCCGGGAGCTGGCCGCCCTCGCCGGGCTTGGCGCCCTGCGCCATCTTGATCTGGATGTCGTCGGCCTCGGTCAGGTAGTGGCTGGTCACGCCGAACCGGCCGGAGGCCACCTGCTTGATCGCCGAGCGGCGCGTGGGGTCGATGAGCCGGTCGACATCCTCGCCGCCCTCGCCGGTGTTGGACTTGCCGCCGAGGCGGTTCATGGCGATCGCGAGCGTCTCGTGCGCCTCCTTGGAGATCGACCCGTAGGACATCGCTCCCGTCGAGAACCGCTTGACGATCTCGCTCACCGGCTCGACCTCGTCGATCGGGATCGGCGTCCGGCCGGTGACGTCCGCGCCGGCGAACTCGAACAGCCCGCGCAGCGTCATCAGCTGGGCGGACTGCCCGTCGACCGCCTGCGTGTACTTCTTGAAGATGTCGTAGCGCTTCTGCCGGGTGGCGTGCTGCAGCCGGAACACCGTCTCGGGGTTGAACAGGTGCGGCTCGGCGTCGCGGCGCCACTGGTACTCGCCGCCGGTCCACAGCGGACGGTGCGGGATCTCGACTCCCTCGGGCGGGTACGCGACGGCGTGCCGCTGCGCGACCTCCTTCGCGATGACGTCCATGCCGATCCCGCCGAGCTGGCTGACGGTTCCGGTGAAGTACTTGTCGACGAGCTGCTGGCTCAGGCCGACCGCCTCGAACACCTGCGCGCCGCAGTACGACGGCACCGTCGAGATGCCCATCTTGCTCATCACCTTCAGCACGCCCTTGCCGAGCGCCTTGATGAGGTTGCGGACCGCCTTGTCCGGGCCGACGCCCTCGATGAAGCCGCGACGGCAGAGGTCCTCCACGGACTCCATCGCGAGGTACGGGTTGACCGCCGCCGCGCCGAAGCCGACCAGCAGCGCGACGTGGTGCACCTCGCGGACGTCGCCGGCCTCGACGATGAGGCCGACCCGGGTGCGGGTCTTCTCGCGGATCAGGTGGTGGTGGACGGCGCTGGTCAGCAGCAGCGACGGGATCGGCGCGTAGTCGCGACCCGAGTCGCGGTCGGACAGCACGATGAACCGCGCGCCCTTGCCGATCGCCTCGGAGACCTCGGCGAAGATCTCCTCGAGCCGCTCGGCGATGCCCTGGCCACCGCGCAGGTGGTCGTACAGGCCGCGCACGACGTGCGTGGCGTAGCCGGGCTGGTCGCCGTCGGCGTTGATGTGCACGATCTTCGCGAGCTCGTCGTTGTCGATCACCGGGAAGGGCAGCGCGAGCTGGCGGGCGTGCGTCGGCGACACCGAGAGCATGTTGCGCTCGGGACCGATGGTGGTCGCCAGCGAGGTCACCAGCTCCTCGCGGATGGCGTCCAGCGGCGGGTTCGTGACCTGCGCGAACAGCTGGGTGAAGTAGTCGAACAGCAGCCGCGGGCGCTTGGAGAGCACCGCGATCGGCGTGTCCGTGCCCATGGAGCCGAGCGCCTCGCCACCGGTCGCGGCCATCGGCGTGAGCAGGATCCGCAGCTCCTCGTGCGTGTAGCCGAAGGTCTGCTGACGACGCGCCACGGACGACGCGGTGTGCACGATGTGCTCGCGCTCCGGCAGGTTCTCGAGGTGGATCACGCCGTCCTCGAGCCACTCGCGGTACGGCTGCGCGGCGGCCAGGCCGGACTTGACCTCGTCGTCCTCGATGATCCGGCCGTGCTCGGTGTCGACCAGGAACATCCGGCCCGGCTGCAGGCGGCCGGTGCGGACGACGTCCGCCGGGTCCAGGTCCAGGACGCCGG
Source organism: Cumulibacter manganitolerans (assembly GCF_009602465.1). NCBI lineage: Bacteria > Bacillati > Actinomycetota > Actinomycetes > Geodermatophilales > Geodermatophilaceae > Cumulibacter > Cumulibacter manganitolerans. The sequence continues at coordinate 51,926 of NZ_WBKP01000010.1, forward strand.
ACTCGGAGGCGAGCACCACGAGCCCGTCCTTGGTCACCGTGAACCGTCCGGGGCGCAGCCCGTTGCGGTCGAGGACGGCGCCGGCGAGGGTGCCGTCGGTGAAGGTCACGCAGGCCGGCCCGTCCCACGGCTCCATGAACATCGAGTGGAACTCGTAGAACGCGCGCCGCTCGGGATCCATCGACTCGTGGTTCTGCCACGCCTCCGGGATCATCATCAGCACGGCGTGCGGCAGCGAGCGGCCGCCGAGGTGCAGCAGCTCGAGGACCTCGTCGAAGGACGCCGAGTCGGAGGCCTCCGGCGAGCAGATCGGGAACAGCCGCTTGATGTCGCCGGGCAGGATGTCGGAGGTCAGCGCCGACTCGCGCGCCCGCATCCAGTTGCGGTTGCCCTTGACCGTGTTGATCTCGCCGTTGTGGGCGATCATCCGGAACGGGTGCGCCAGCGGCCACGACGGGAAGGTGTTGGTCGAGAACCGGGAGTGCACCAGCGCCAGCTTGGTCTGGACGCGGGCGTCGCCGAGGTCGGGGAAGAACGGCTCGAGCTGGCCGGTGGTCAGCATCCCCTTGTAGACGAGGGTGCGCGCCGACAGCGACGCGAAGTACACCTTGGCCTCGTGCTCGGCGCGCTTGCGCAGGCAGTACGCCATACGGTCGAGGCCGATGCCGGTCGCCTTGCCGATGGCGCTGGAGACGAACAGCATCGCGAAGTGCGGCATGCAGTCGCGGGCGACCTGCCCGAGGATGTCCGGCGCGATCGGCACGTCGCGCCAGCCGAGGACCTTCAGGTGCTCGGCCGCGGCCAGCTCCTCGATCTGCGCGACGGTCGCGGCGCGCTCGTCGGCGTCGCGGGGCAGGAAGGCCATGCCCACGGCGTACGACTCGACGGTCGGCAGCTCGAAGTCGACCGTCTGGCGCAGGAAGGCGTCGGGGACCTGCATCAGGATGCCGGCACCGTCACCGACCAGCGGGTCGGCGCCGGTGGCGCCGCGGTGGTCGAGGTTGCGCAGGGCGGTCAGCGCATGCTGGATGATGTCGTGCCCGCCATGGCCGCGCATCGTGGCGACCATGGCCACACCACAGGCATCGCGCTCGAACGAGCGGTTGTACAGCCCCTGGTTGGCGGGCAGTGCAGAGAAACCGGCGTACGACATGAAGCCACCGTCCTGTTCTTCCGAGGTTTGACATCGAAGTACTGCCTGGACGGCATTGGCCAGAGCGCTCTTCAGTTTACAAGGCGGCCCAACAAGATTCCAATTCGCGGGAACGTGATCCCAGATACCGGGACCCGACGGGCCGTCGGGTCCCGGTAGGCCGCGCTGCCTCCGGCTCCGAACCGGCTCTCCGCCAGCCGGTACTCCGGAAAACCACACGCGAGAGGCCCACTGTCCACTCGGGGTGGACAGTGGGCCTCCTGGGCGACGATCTCCGGACGCCGGCCCCCGGACGCCGGCCCCCGGACGCCGGCCCCCGGACGCCGGACGCCGGGTCGCCGGCCGCGCAGGCCTAGGCGCGCTCGAAGACCGCGGCCATGCCCTGTCCCGAGCCCACGCACATGGTCTCGAGGCCGTACTTGGCGTCCCGGCGCTGCATCTCGTGCAGCAGCGAGGTCATGATTCGGACGCCGGTGGCCGCGATCGGGTGGCCCAGCGAGATGCCGCCGCCGTTCACGTTGAGCTTGTCGGGCTCGTTCCAGCCCCAGCCCTTCAGCACGGCGAGGACCTGGGCGGCGAACGCCTCGTTGAGCTCGACGAGGTCGATGTCATCCCACGACAGGCCGCTCTTGGCGAACAGCTTCGCGACGGCGGGCACGGGGCCCCAACCCATGGTCCCCGGCTCGCAGCCGACCGCGCTCCAGCTGTGCAGGAAGCCCATCGGCTCCAGGCCCAGCTCGTCGAGCTTGTCCTCGGCGACGATCAGGCACGCCGCCGCCGCGTCGTTCTGCTGCGAGGCGTTGCCGGCGGTGACCACGCCGTCCTTGCGCAGCACGCGCAGCTTGGCCAGTGACTCCATGCTCGTGCCGGGCCGGATGCCCTCGTCCTTGGTGAACGGCACCGGATCGCCCTTGCGCTGCGGGACCTCCACCGCGACGACCTCGTCGTCGAACACGCCCTTCTCCCAGGCGTCGGCGGCGCGCTGGTGGGAGCGCACGGAGTACTCGTCCGCCTCCTCACGGGTGACGCCCTGCTGGGCGGCAAGGACGTCGGCGGTCTCGATCATGCCGCTGATCTCGCCGTACCGCCAGGTCGGCTGCGAGCGCTCGCGGCCCCGGTCGAGGCGGTCGTGCAGCATCATGCCGCCGGCGCGGGTGCCCCAGCGGGCGCCGGTGGTGTAGTGCTCAATCCGGCTCATGGACTCGGCTCCGCCGGCGACCACGACGTCCGCGGCGCCCGACTGGACCATCATCGCGCCGGTCACGATCGACATGAGCCCGCCGGCGCAGCGGCGGTCGAGCTGCATGCCGGGGGTCTCGGTCGGCAGCCCGGCGTGCATCGCCACCCAGCGGCCGATGCACGGGGTCTCGCCGTTGGGGTAGGACTGCGCGAACACGACGTCCTCGATCAGTGCGGGATCGACGTCCGAGCGCTTCATGACCTCCTTGACGACGGTGGCCGCGAGGTCCTCGACCGGCACCCCCTTGAGGGATCCGCCGTACGTGCCGACGGCAGTGCGGACGGGATTCACAATGGCGGCTCTGCGCATGATGGGTCTCCTAGTGGTGGCGACGCGTGCCCGGTCGGCGCACGCGAACAGGATTCTCGGTGACTCTACTTCCGGGGGCGGTGCCCGGCCGGACGGCGGGAGGCGGTCCGGCGGCTGCGCGGACGGTGTACGACGAGCACGCGGCGCGCGGGGTGCGACACGCGCTGGCTGTCGAGCTCGTCGTCGGCGACCGGCGTCCCGCTGCCGTCGAGGGTGCCCGCGTCACCGGCGGCCGTCGTCGCGGCCGGGGTCGGCGGGATCCGCCAGGCGAGCACCAGCGCGACGAGGCACGCGCCGACGGCGAGGGCGAAGCACAGCTGGAACGGGTCGAACGGGCCGTACGACGTCCCGCCGGCCACGAAGGCGGTGGCCAGGATCGCGCCGTGCACGGCCGACGCGAGCGACGTGCCGATCGAGCGCGACAGGGTGTTGACGCTGTTGGCGGCGGCCGTCTGGGACGGGGGCGCGGCACGCATGATGAGCGTCGGGGCGGCGGCGTACGACAGCGCGATTCCGGTGCCGACGAACATCGTGACGATGACCGCCTCCCACACCTCCTGCAGCAGGAACACGCCGAGGGTGAAGCCGAACGCGATCACCGCGATGCCCGCCATGAAGGTGAAGCGCGGACCGTGGTGGGTGATGAGCCGGGCGGCGAACGGCGAGACGGCCATCATGAGCAGGCCCATCGGCGCGGCGCACAGGCCGGCGACGACCATGCTCTTGCCGAAGCCGTACCCGGTGTCGACCGGCGCCTGGATGAGCTGGGTGATGACCAGGTTGGAGCTGTACATCGCGAAGCCGACCAGGATCGAGGCCAGGTTGGTGTACTTCACGGTGGGCCGCGCGGTGACTCGCATGTCGACCAGCGGGTGCGCCCTGCGGCGCTCGGTACGCACGAACACGAGCGCGAGCACGACGGCGGCGGCGAAGCAGCCCAGCACTCGCGCGTCGCCCCAGCCCCACGCGCGGGTCTTGGTGAACGCGAAGAGCACCGCCACCAGCAGCGCGGACAGCGTCAGGGCGCCGCGGACGTCGAAGGAGCCTCCGGAGCGGACCGGCGACTCGGGCACGTACCCGACGACGCCGACGATGGCGATCGCGCCGAGCACGGCCGAGCCGATGAACAGGTAGTGCCAGGACAGGTGCTCCGCGACTATCGAGGCGAGCGGGAGCCCGATCGCGCCGCCGATGCCGAGCGTGGCGCTCATCAGCGCCACCGACGAGCCGAGGCGCTCACGCGGTAGCACGTCGCGCATCAGGCTGATGCCCAGCGCGATGGAGCCGATCGCCGCGCCCTGGAAGGCGCGCCCGACGAGCATGAGCGGCAGACCGGTCGCGAGCGCGCAGAGCACGGATCCGACGACCATCGCGCTGATCGAGATCAGCAGCATGCGCTTCTTGCCCACCATGTCGCCGAGCCGTCCGGCGATCGGCGTGCACACCGCACCGAACATCAACGTCATCGTGAGCACCCAGGTGGCGTCGTCCGGCGCGGCGTGCAGGATGCCGGGCAGGTGCGGCAGGAGAGGGACGACGAGCGTCTGCATGATGCTCACCGTCATGCCGGTGAGCGACAGGACGGCGACGACGAGGGCGGGGCGCGAGGCCAGGACGGGCGTGGGCGAGGACATGCGTTCCTTGGTGGGAGTCTGCGTCGGCGGGCGGCGTCGGAGTCGGAAGCGGAAGGCCAGATTCATTTAGTAGTGCGAACTATCTTACGCCCGAAGTGCCGCGATCGACAGCCGTCGCCGGCGTGACGGCCGTAACGCGGGCGCGGTGACTGGCGTAGGTTGCGAGCGAGAGATCCTGTTCGCGCCGACGCCGAGGAGCGCCACATGCCCGTAGATCCCGACACCCAGAAGATGCTCGACGCCATCGAGGCCGCGGGCGCACCGCCGATCTTCGACGGCACCGACCCGGTCGCCTCGCGCGAGGCATACCTGGTCGCCGCCCGCGCGGCCGAGCAGGGCCTTGACGGGATCGCCACCGAGGACCGCACCCTGGCCGGGACCGACCTCGGAGCACGCGTCTACACGCCGGCCGAGCGCTCGCCCGGCACCGTGGTGTTCTTCCACGGCGGCGGGTGGGTCGTCGGCGACCTCGACTCGCACGACCGGTTCTGCGCGCGGATCGCCCGCGACACCGGGGCGACGGTCGTGAGCGTCGACTACCGGCTGGCGCCGGAGCATCCGTTCCCCACGCCGTACGAGGACTGCTGGGCCGCGCTGCTCGCCGTCGCCGCCGACGTGGAGTCCTTCGGCGGCGGCAAGATCGCGGTCGCCGGCGACTCGGCCGGCGGGAACCTCGCGGCCGCGATCGCGCAGCGCGCCCGCGACGAGCAGCAGGAGCTCGCCGCCGCGCTGCTGCTCTACCCGGCGGTCGACCTCGAGGGCGACTACCTGTCCAAGACGCAGAACGCCACGGGCTACCGGCTCACGAAGTCCGATATGGACGCCTTCGAGCGGGCGTACGCCGGCTCCGCGGACCGGACCGATCCCCGGATGTCGCCACTGTACGGCGATCCGAGTGGCCTGTGCCCCACGATCGTCGCGGTGGCCGGCTACGACCCGTTGCGCGACGAGGGCACGGCGTACGCCGAGGTGCTGGAGAAGGCCGGCGTCGACGTCACGTTGCGCGCCTACCCGGACTTCATCCACGGGTTCTTCGGCATGGCCTGGATGTCGCCGGCCTGCGATGCGGCCGCTGCCGAGCTCACCGCCGACCTGGCGAAGTACCTGCGCTAGCTGGTTCCGCCGAACGGCCGCCGACCTGCGGCGGACTTCGGTACGCCGGGGACGCGCCGATTCGGTACCGAAGTACGCCGCAGGTGGCGGCTAGTCGATGAAGGTCTGGGACATCGTGCCGATGCCCTCGATCCACGAGTCGAGGCGCTCGCCGGCCCGCAGGTAGCGCTTGCGGCCCTGGCCCACGCCGGCCGGCGTGCCGGTCCAGATGAGGTCGCCCGGGTACAGCTCGACGATCGCCGAGAGGTCGGCGATCGCCCGCGGCACCGGGAAGATCATCTCGCCGGAGTGGCCGTCCTGCATGGTCTCGCCGTCGACCGAGCAGCCCAGCGCGATGTCGTCGCGGTCGCGCAGCTCGTCGGGCGTGACGACGACCGGGCCCATCGGCGCGTAGTTGCGGTAGGACTTGGCGAGGGAGAACTGCCGCGTCCCGCGGCCCTGGTGCCGGCGGGCGGAGATGTCCTGGCCCATGGTCAGCCCGGCGACGTGGTCCCAGGCCTGCGCCTCGGGGATGTCGCGGCCGCCCTTGCCGATGACGACGACCAGCTCGACCTCCCAGTCGATGAGGTCGCCCTCGACCAGGCGCACCTGGGCGATCGGCCCGGTGAACGCCGACGCCCACTTGGTGAACACCTGGATCTCCTCGGGGATCGCCAGGCCGGTCTCGGCGGCGTGGTCGCGGTAGTTCAGGCCGAGGGCGAAGACCTGCTTCGGGAACGGCACCGGCGCGCCGATGCTCTCGACGGACACCTCGACCGCCCCGGTCCGCGGCGCGCTCGCCGCCCACGAGACGAACTCGTCCCAGACGTCGTACACCGCGCTCGGGTCGGCGCCGAAGCGGCCGTCGCTGGCCTTCTCGACGTCGATCCCGGTGGACTCCGAGGTCATCAGGTGGAGCCGACCACCCACGTTCGCGATTCGCATGCCTGCCTCCAGAAATCAGCCGTGACGCCTCGATCCTCGCGCATCCCGGGACGTCCGGTCCCTCTGGGTCGCCCGACACGATCCCGTGGTAGACAATCAAGTGACTCACGACACAGGGAGCGAGAATGACCGCAGAGCGCCAACCGTCCGCCGATCTGGACATCCCCGTCGCGGAGGGCGCGCGCGGCGAGCCGCTGCGCAACATCGCGGGGATCCTCCGGCAGCGGCGCGGCCTCACCGACGACGTCGTGGCGCTCAAGGAGACCGACACGTCGCTGACCTACGGCGAGCTCGACGAGCGCTCCAGCCGGCTGGCGCAGGCCCTCCGGGCGGACGGCGTCCAGCCCGGCGACCGCGTCGCGATCTTCAGCGCCAACAACCACTACTTCATGGAGCTGGTCTTCGGCGCGGCGAAGATCGGCGCGATCGCCGCGCCGATCAACACCCGGCTCGCGCGCAACGAGGTGCTCGCGCTGATGGGCACCTGCGAGCCGAAGGTGCTGTTCGTGGGCGAGGCCGAGAAGCCGGCGGCGCCCGCGCAGGACGAGGTGCCCGGGCTGGCCCGCCTGCTGGACGCCGCGTCGTACGAGGAGTACATCGCCGGTCAGCCGGCCGAGGACCCCGGCTACGAGGCCGCGCCCGACGAGGTCGCGGTGCTGCTGTTCAGCTCCGGCACGACGGGGCTGCCCAAGGGCATCCCGCTGAGCGGGCAGAACTTCAGCAGCAACATGTCGGTGGAGGTCGACGACGCGTACGAGGGCCACGTGATCGCGATGGCGCCGGTCCCGTTCTTCCACGTCACCGGGCTGACCAGCGCGCTGACGTCGATGAACAAGGGCTCGACGCTGATCCTGCGGCTGCCCACGTCGCCGCAGGACATGATGAACCTGCTGCTGGAGGAGAAGGTCACGCACGCGGTCGGCGTCCCGACCATCATCCAGATGCTCACCCAGCTGCCCGGCGCGAAGGACGCCGACTGGTCGCACCTGCACTCCTTCGGGTACGGCGGGGCGCCGATGCCGCTGCCGGTGATCCACGCGGCGCACGAGGTGCTGGGCTGCGAGCTGGTCCAGGGCTACGGGCTCACCGAGACCACCGCGGCCGTCACCGCGCTGTGGCCGGAAGACCACCACCCCTCCCCGGGCCGCGAGCGCCAGGTCGGCTCGGTGGGCAAGCCGCTGCCCGGGGTCGAGCTGAAGATCGTCGATCCGGCGACCCGCCAGGAGGTGCCGACCGGGCAGCGCGGCGAGGTATGGGTCCGCGGCTCGCGGGTGACCTCCGGCTACTGGAACCGGCCGGAGGAGAACGCCAAGGCGTTCACCGAGGACGGCTGGTTCGCGACCGGCGACGGCGGGTCCCTCGACGAGGAGGGCTACCTCTACCTGCACGACCGGATCAAGGACATGATCGTGACCGGCGCCGAGAACGTCTACCCCGCCGAGGTGGAGAGCGTGCTCAGCGGCCATCCCGGCATCGCGGAGGTCGCCGTCATCGGCATCCCGTCGGAGAAGTGGGGCGAGTCGCCGTACGCGATCGCCGTACGCCGGCCAGGCTCCGACGTCACCGCCGAGGAGATCATCTCGTGGTGCCGCGACCAGATCGCGCACTACAAGTGCCCGGTCGACGTGGCGTTCGTCGACGTCCTGCCGCGCAACCCGAACGGGAAGCTGCTCAAGCGCGTGCTGCGCGAGCAGTACGGCGACCATCAGGCACCCGTGTAGCCCTACCCCAGGTGCACCTGCGGCGTACTTCGGTACCGGATCGGCCTTGTTCCGGTACCGGAGTCCGCCGCGAAAATCGAGCGTGGCCCCCGTCATGATGACCGCCGGCTCCGGCGCTCGGTACGCTGCGGGCGCACCGGAGAGTCGTGAAGCGGAGGCATAGGATGTCGTTCGATCTCAGCTCGCTCGCCCAGCCGATCGTCGGAGCGCCGATGGCCGGCTCGTCGACGCCCGAACTCGCCGCGGCCGTCAACGACGCCGGCGGCCTCGGGTTCGTCGCCGGCGGCTACAAGTCCGCCAGCGCCCTCGCAGAGCAGATCGCGGCGACCCGGGCGCTCACCGATCGGCCGTTCGGGGTGAACCTCTTCACGCCGCAGCACGCCCGCTCCGAGGAGCTGGCGGACGAGATCGCCGCCTACGCCAACGTGCTCGCGCCGTTCGCCGATCGCCTCGGCGTCGAGGTCGGGCGGCCGACGTTCAACGACGACGACTTCGCCGCGAAGATCGAGCTGCTGCTGGCCGATCCGGTCGCCGTCGTCACCTTCACGTTCGGCCCGGTATCGGCCGAGGTGGTCCAGCAGCTGCGCCGGGCCGGCACGGCGGTCGGGTTCACCGTGACCAGCGCCGACGAGGCGCGACGCGCCGAGGACCTCGCCGCCGACCTGCTGGTCGTCCAGGGCGCGGACGCCGGTGGCCACCGCGGTACCTGGAGCATGACCGTCGAGCCCAACACGCTGCTCGCGACCGAGGTGGTCGCCAAGGTGCGCGCGGTGTCGCCGCTGCCGATCATCGGCGCGGGCGGGGTTGCAGGTGCAGCCGACGTGCAGGCGCTGCTCGCGGCGGGCGCCGACGCGGTGGCGGTCGGGACCCTGCTGGTGGCTGCCGACGAGAGCTCGTCGCCGGCAGCGCACAAGGACGCCCTGACCGCGGGGACGTACACCGAGGCCCTCGTCTCGCGGGCCTTCTCGGGGCGTTTCGCGCGCGGGCTGGCCAACGAGCTGATGCGGGCCGGCGACGCCGAGGCACCGGGCGCCTACCCCGACGTCCACTACATGACGGCGCCGATCCGCGCGGCAGCGGCGAAGGCGGCGGATGCGTCCGCGCTGGCGCTGTGGGCCGGCACCGGCCACGCGAGCGCGACCCGCCGGCCGGCCGCGGCGATCCTGGCGGCCCTGACCGGCGAGTGACGCGAGGTCGCTAGTACGCGGCGGAGCGCCAGTACTCGTTGAGCGCGCCGGTGGTCTTCACGAACCACACGATCGGGCCGACGACGAGCACGCACGTTCACCCGTCGTTGCGGGCCCGCCAGCGCAGCGGCGCCTCGGCGTACTCCTCGATTGCGTGCGCGGTGATCCCCACCGTCCGCGCGAGCTGGAACAGTGCCTCGCCGGCCCGGTCGGGCAGCCCCCGCGCCTGGCAGATCGCCGCCGACACCCCGTCGACGTTGACCGGCGCCCCGACGGCCTCGCTCAACCGCTCGAGGGCCCGCAGCTCGGCCGCCGCTCGCCCGCGGGCGCGCAGCACGCCGATCAGCGCCGTGGCGCGCGGATCTGCTGCGCGATAGACCACGTGTCCGAAGCCGGGCACCCGGCCGTGCACCTCGACGGCGCGCGCGACCACCTCGGCCACCGGCGTGCCGGTCATCGCCTCGCGTAGCACGAGCCGCGCGTCCAGCGCGGCGCCGCCGTGCAACCGGCCGCCCATCGCCGCCAGCCCGGCGGAGAGCACGTCGTACCAGCCGGCCCGCGCGGACGCCGCCACCCGCGCAGCCGTGGTGGACGCCGCGAGCCCGTTGTCGATCAGGGCGACGAGCAACGCCTGGACGGTGTCGTCGGCGAGGTCGATCGAGTCGCCGAACAGGCGGGGCGCCACCTCGATCAGTCCCAGCGAGCGCGCCACGAGTGCCCGCGGCGTGGTGTCGGCGCGCATCGGGTCGCGCGCGCCGAGCAGCGCGAGCGCGACCGGTAGCCGACGATTGAGGGCGAGCTGCCCGAGCAGGTCACGGTCGGCGTCGACGGACAGGACCGCAGGGTCGACGTCCGCGGCCTCGAGCACGAGCCGGGCCGCCTCCGCGAACGGCAGTGCGCCGCACAGCTCCGCGATCGGACGGCCGCGGTAGTACAGGTGCTGCTCGTCCTGCGACGACACCGCGCTGACCACCGATCGGAAGCGCAGCAGCGCGCCCGACTCGCGGCGCGCCGAGGACGGCGTCGTCGCCAGCGCATCGACCTCCGCGCGGTCGTACAGCGACTCCAGCTGGCCCGGACGACGTACCGAGCGCAGGACGCCCCGGCTCACGTAGGCGTAGAGCGTCGCGGGCTTCACCCCGAGCCGGCGGGCCGCCTCGGACGTCGTCAGGTATCGGTCACTCATGCGTTGAGTGAATCAACATTGACGATATTGATCAATAGCGCAGAGACTCGGCGTATGACTACCACTGCCATCGAGGTCCCACGCGGCCTCAAGAACGTGATCGTGACCGACACGGAGGTCGGCGATGTGCGCGGCGACGAAGGCCGGTTCCATTACCGCGGGTACGACGCCGTCCGGCTCGCGGAGCGCTGCAGCTTCGAGCAGGTGTGGTTCCTCATGGCACACCACCGCCTGCCGGAGGACGGGAGCGACGAGCTGGCCACCTTCACCGCCGAGGTCGGCCGGCTGCGGGCACTGCCGCCCGAGCTCGGCCCGCTGATCGCGCAGCTCGCCGACGCACACGCCAATCCGCTGCACGTGCTGCGGACCTGCCTCAGCGCGCTCGGCGCCCTGCAGCCGATGCGGGCGACGTACGACCTGTCGCCCGAGCAGCGAGCCGGGGACCTGCTGCGGATCGCGGCCGTGGCTCCGACCATCCTCGCCGCGGCGTACCGCCGATCGCAGGGCCTCGAGCCGCTCGCTGCCGACCCGTCGCTGGGCCATGCCACCGACTACCTGCGGATGGCGACCGGAGAGGCCCCGAATGCCGCGCTGGCACGGCTCATCGAGCAGTACCTGATCGCGACCGTCGACCACGGGTTCAACAACTCGACGTTCACTGCGCGGGTCGTCGCGTCGTCCGGTTCGGACGTCGCCTCGTGCATCGTCGCGGCGATCGGCGCGTTCCTCGGCCCCCTGCACGGCGGCGCGCCGGACCGCGCGCTGCAGGCGCTCGACGAGATCGGCGACCCGGCGAACACCGACCCGTGGGTCCGTCGGCAGATCGCGGCCGGCGCCAAGATCATGGGCTTCGGGCACGCCGTCTACCGCACCCACGACCCGCGCGCCGAGCTGCTCAAGCGGCTCCTCGCGCCGTACGACGACGACCTGGTGCGGCGCGCGATCGCGACGGAGACGGCGATCGAGCGAGCGCTCGCGGAGCTGAAGCCGGGCACGGCGCTGTACGCGAACGTCGAGTTCTATGCCGGAGTCGCGATCTCCCTCGCCGGGCTGCCGCCGCGGATGTTCACGCCGACGTTCGCCGTCGCGCGCGCCGTCGGCTGGGCGGCGAACGTCGACGAGCAGGCGGCGCAGGGCAAGATCATCCGCCCGATTGCCCGCTACACCGGCCCGCTGCACTAGCGGCGCCGCGCGCCGTGTTCAACATGCCTACCTGTGCAGCGTCTGGCATGCACAGGTAGGCATCTTGAACTCCGTCGATCCATGCTGCTGCGCAACGACCCGATCTGCGGCAACATGGGAGAGGTGACCCCGAGCACGTCTCCCACTCACCGGCAGGAAGAGGACGAGGTATGAACGCCCCCCGAGCACTCGACGGCAAGACCATGATCGTGACCGGCGGCAACACCGGCATCGGCGCCGCGATCACCCTGGCGGCGGTACGCGCCGGAGCACGGGTGGTGCTCGACTACGTCGTCCATCCCGACCTTGCCGCGCAGATCGAGCAGCAGGCCGAGAGCGGCGGGGCCGAGGCCGTGACGACGGTCGAGGCGGACGTCTCGAAGATCACCGATCTGCAGCGGCTCGTCGACACGGCCGTCGAACGGTACGGGCGCCTCGACGTCCTGGTGAACAACGCCGGCATCGAGACCCGGCAGTCACTGCTGGAGACGACCGAGGAGGACTACGACAAGCTGATGGCGATCAACGTGAAAGGCCCGTACTTCGGCTCGCAGCTCGCCGCCAAGCAGTTCCTCGCGCAGGGCGGCGGGGGCGTCGTCGTGAACATCTCCTCGGTCCACGAGGACTGGCCGATGGCCGGGAACAACGCGTACTGCGTGAGCAAGGGCGGCATGCGGATGCTCACCCGCAACGCCGCGGTCGAGCTCGGCCCGCAGGGCGTCCGGTTCGTGAACGTGGCGCCGGGCGCCGTCGATACGCCGATCAACAAGCAGACCACCTCGGACGCCGCCAAGAAGAAGGCCCTGGAGGACTCCATCCCGCTGCGACGCATCGCGACACCGGAGGAGATCGCGGACGTCGTCGTCTTCGCCGCCTCCGACGCCGCCCGCTACATCACCGGCTCCACGATCTTCGCCGACGGAGCGATCATGCAGAGCGGTCCGGGACTGTAGGCCCGTACCGCTCGACCGAGACCCGGGGGCTCGACGTGGCTCAGCGGCGATCACCCTCGCTAGTGGTACTTGTGGTCTGGTGACCACCGACTCCCCCGGCGACCCCGTAGCGCGAGCCGACCGGCCGGCCGGCGTCGGCCCCGAGCCCGCGGACGACCTGCCCGGCGACGTTCCCGGCGCCGGTGTCGCGGGCGAGCCCGGTCGGGAGGCCACCGGTCCGCAGACGGCCGGGAGGGAGGACGACGCCGCGGTGTCGCGGCGGCGACGTCGGCGCCCGCGGCCGACGACGTCGGACGAGGGACGCGCTCGCTGGCACGCCCCCGAACGGGGGCCGGATCCCACCGAGCACGGCCCGGTCGAGCACAAGTGGCGACGGGTCCTCGGGCGGACGGCGTCCAAGGCGTGGGACGACTCGCTGTTCGGGATGAGCTCGCAGGCGGCGTTCTGGTGCGCGTTGTCCACCGCGCCGATGCTGCTCGCGCTGCTCGGGCTGCTCGGGCCGATCCTGCGATGGATCGACCCCTCGGCGCTCACCGCGGTACGGGCCCAGATCGACCTCCTGCTGAACAACATCTTCAACAAGGAGGTCGCCGACAACCTGATCGGCAGTGCCGTCGACCAGATCCTGAACAACCAGGGCAGCGTCGTCTCGGTCGGCCTGGTGATCAGCCTGTGGGCGGGCTCGTCGGCGATGGCGGCGTTCGTCGAGTCGATCACCATCGCCTACAACCAGCACGAGGTGCGCCACCCGGTGCGCGAGCGGTTCTTCGCACTGGGGCTGTACCTGGTCGCGCTGCTGTTCGGCATCGTGCTGCTGCCGCTGCTGGCGATCGGCCCGGACTACCTCGTCGGGCTGTTCCCGAGCGACCTGCAGGACAACGTCGAGCTGGCGATCCGGATCAGCTACTTCCCGGCCGTGCTGCTCCTGCTGATCCTGCTCGTCGCGACCCTGTACAAGGTCGCCCCCAAGCACCGCCACCCGTGGAAGCGGGGGCTGCCCGGCGCGGTGCTGTCCGCCGTCCTGTTCATCGTGCTGTCGATCGGGCTGCGCATCTACCTCTCGTACGTCTACTCCCACGGCCTGACCTACGGCGCGCTCGCCACCCCGATCACGTTCCTGCTGTTCTACTACTTCGCCTCGATGGCGATCATCATCGGCGCGCAGTTCAACAACGCGCTGCTCGAGTTCCACCCGCCGCGCCGGGTCACCGGCCGCGTCGGGTAGCCCTGACCGCCGGCGCCGCGTCGGGCGTCAGGAGCGCGCCACGTTCCGGGCCGCCGCGAACGTCAGCCCGGTGGCGAGCAGCGCCAGCACGAGGTACCCGCTGCTGATCTGCACGATCCCGTACACCTTCGTCAGCTGACCCGCGATCAGGCTGGGCACCATGGCGCCGCCGTACGAGGCGAGGTAGGTCGCGGCCAGCACCGGCGCCCGGTCGGCCGACTCCAGGTCGGTCAGCAGCACGCGGATGGTGGCCGAGCCGGCCATGCCCTGCGCGAAGCCGGCGGTGCAGCCGCCGAGCAGCACGACCAGGACGGACTGCGTGACGAGGCCGCCGACCAGCAGCGCCATCCCCGCGAGGAAGATCCCCATGCCGATGCGCTGCGCGGACGCCGGCGAGTACCGGCCGCCGGCGGGTCCACCGATCACGCTCGGCGCCATGTACGAGGCGTAGACCAGGGCCATCACCACGGCGTTCGACGTGCCGAGCTGGTCGCGGCTGATGGTCGGGCTGAAGGACTGGAAGTAGCCCCCCATCGCCCACGTCGCGATGAAGATCGCGAGGGCCACCCACAGGATCCGGGCCGGCTGCTTCGGGATCTGCACCTGCGGGCGCAACGACCGCAGCACCCCCGGGCGTCGCTCGATCGTCTCCGGGCAGAACAGCAGCCCGACGAAGCAGCCGACGATCAGCACCAGCACGCAGACGTAGATGGTGTCCCGGGGATACGGCCCGTACTCGATCAGGGCGCCCGCGGCCAATCCGCCGATCGTCAGCCCCAGCAGCGGCGACTGGCTGGTCACGACCGCGGCGAGCCAGACGGGACGCGTCGGCGCGGTGTCGACGATGTACGCCATCACCGCGCTCGTCGCGACGCCGCACCCCAGACCCATCAGGCCACGACCAATCGCCACCTGCAGCACGCTGGTCACGTTGAGCAGCACGACGCAGCCGGCCGCCACCAGCGCCAGCGTCAGCATCGCGGCCCGGCGACGTCCGACGTAGTTCGAGATCCGGCCGAGCACGAGGAGCGCGGTCATCGTGCCGACGAAGTACACGACGACGGTCAGCGCGACGTCGGCGTTGGTCAGGCCGTTCTCGGCGCGGTACGTGTTGTACAGCGGGATGACGCTGGACGAGCCGGCGAAGGCGGTGACCAGCGTGGCGGTCGAGACGAGGAACCCGAGCCGGTTCTGCTGCTTCGGTCGTGCTTGCGTCGGTTGTGGTTGCGTCGGTTGTGGCTGCGTCGGTTGTGGTCGCGTCGGTCCTGGTGCGGGGTGCTCCTCCGTTCGGCCCCCATCCGCACTCGGCCCTCGCCCCCGTCCGTCAGGTTGCGTCATCCGGCCGAGTGCTCCCGCCAGACCCATCCAGCCTCACTCCGGAGCACCCCGCCCCACTCCCTCGACGCCCGTCGCACCGGACGCTCCCGCCAGACCCATCCAGCCTCACTCCGGAGCACCCCGCCCCACTCCCTCGGTACCGAGCCCGAGCGCTCCCGCCAGACGCACCTCGCCTCGGTCATGCGTTGCGCCGGCCGTGCTTGCCGAGGACGATTCCGGCGGCCTCGCGGTCCCAGACGTCGCCGCTGAGGCCGCGGGTGCGCAGCTCGTGCTTCTGGATCTTCTGGGTCGGCGTCTTCGGCAGCTCGTCGACCGTCTCCAGGTAGCGCGGCACCATGAAGTACGGCATCCGGTCGATGAGGAACTCGGTGAGCTCGACGGGGTCGAGCTCCTCGCCCTCGCGCGGCACGACGACCGCCTTGATCTCGTCCTCCGAGAGCTCCGACGGGACGGCGACGACCGCGCTCTCGAGAACCTTCGGATGCGAGTTGATGACCTTCTCGACCTCGAACGACGAGACGTTCTCGCCCCGCCGGCGCAGCGCGTCCTTGATCCGGTCGGCGAAGTAGTAGTGGCCGTCCTCGTCCCGCCAGAAGGCGTCCCCGGTGTGCACCCAGCCGTCGACGATCGTCTCGGCGGTCTTCTCGGGCAGGTTGTGATAGCCCGAGAACACGGTCAGCGGCTCCTTGGGCTTGACCCACAGCTCGCTCACCTGGCCGGCCGGCACCTCGGCGCCGTCCGCATCGACGATCCGCAGGGTGACGTTGCTGCGGGGCTGTCCCGCCTCGCCGGGCTTCAGCGTCTGGTAGCCGCCCATCAGGACCGCGCCGATCTCGGTCATCCCGTACACGGCGTTGGCCTGCACCCCGAACCGCTCGCAGAAGGCGCGGACATCGCTGGCCAGCGGCGCCATCGGCACCGTGCGCAGCGGGTTGTCGGCGTCGTCCGGCTTGGGCCGCTGCTGCTGCAGGATCTCCGCCATCGCGCCCAGCAGGATCGTGTAGGTCACGTCGTGCTCGCGCACCGTGTCCCAGAAGCCGGACGCCCAGAACGCCGGCTCGATGACCGCCTTGGCCTCGTGGATCAGGGCTTGGTAGCAGCCGTACCACTGCCCGGCGAGGTGGAACATCGGCAGCTGCACCAGCACCGTGTCCTCGCGGCCCAGCCCGCCGATGTCCTCGCGCGAGGCGTAGGTGTAGGCGTGCGCCTGGGAGGTGAGCACGCCCTTGGACGGCCCGGTCGTGCCCGAGGTGTACAAGTAGCCCAGGTGCTCGTCGGCACGCGCGGGAGCGACCTCGCGCGGTTCGGCGGCGGCGATCTCGTCGAGCTCGACCACCCGGTACGCCGAGCGGAGGCCGTCGGCGGCCCGCACGTCGCCGCGGACGACGACCGAGCGCAGCGTCTGCAGGTCGACGGCCACCTTCGCCAGCGCGTCGACGTAGTGGTCCTCGATCACGATTACCGTCGAGCCGGAGTCGTTGAGGATGTGCGAGAGGAAGCTGCCCTTGTAGGCGGTGTTGATCGGTACCTCGACCTGCGCGCCGAGGCCGATGCCGGTCCACGCGTGCGCGTAGTCGATGGAGTTGTCGAGCAGCAGCGCCGCCGGCTGCTGGCGGCCCACACCGAGCCCCGCGAGCCCGGCCGAGATCGCGAGCGCCCGGTCGCGGCTCTGGCCGAAGGTCCACTCCCGGCCCTCGGCGACGTGCGCGACGCGGTCGGCTCCCGAGGCCACTGCGCGGTCGTACGCGTGCCCGAGAGTGCGTCGTTCGATCGGTGGTAGCTCGCCCATGAGACCTCCAGTCGTCGGCCGCTTCGTATGGATCCGGCTCCGCCGTTCGGACGCTACTCCGCAGGCCGTCGGCTCAGGCAAGCAGTGCGGCGAGCGTCATCCGTTCCAGCACCGGCTTGACCCGCGCGGGATCGCCGTGGCGCACGCTATGGGGAGTGGAGTTGAGCAGGCCGATCGCGGCCTGCGCCTTCAGCCGCGCCGCCGCGCGGTCCGGCTCGCCCAGCCGCACGAGCTGGTCGACCCACAGCTCGACGTAGTCGCGCTGGGTACGGCGTACGGCGTCGGAGGCCTCGTCCTCCAGCGTGCGCAGGTCGCGGTTGTGCACGCGGATGCGGTCGGTCTCCCCGAGCGCGAAGTCGGCGTGGAAGTCGATCAGCGCGATCAGCGCCTCGCGAGGGTCGGCGTGGGCGGCCACCCGCCGGCGTCCGCCCTCGAGCAGCCGCGTGGAGACGTCGCCCAGCACCGCGGCGAGGATCGCCTGCTTGTTCGAGAAATGTCGATAGAGCGCGGGACCGCTGATGCCGACCGCCGACGCGATCTCCTCCAGCGACACGCCGCGGAACCCCTTGGCCGCGAACAGCCGCGCCGCCTCGCTGAGCAGCAGGTCGGTGCGCTCGGCCTTCTGCAGCGTGCGCGCGCTCGGCCTTGCGGCGCCGGCGGTTGCCCCGGAGGGCGGCGGGGCGGCAGGCTTGGCTCTGGACACGGCACCAACCGTACGCTAAATTCTCAGTTAGTGAACATTAACTAACCCAAATGACCGGGGGTTCGCATGCGTTCCAGGCTGACCAGCCAGCTCGACGCGACCAGTGAGCAGTTCCGTGCCAACGCGGCGCACCAGCGCGGCCTGGTCGAGCGGCTGCGCGCCGACATCGCCGCGGCGGACGGCGGTTCGCCGGCGAGCAAGGAGCGGCATATCGGGCGCGGCAAGCTGCTGCCGCGCGACCGGGTGAACCACCTGCTCGATCCCGGCTCGCCGTTCCTGGAGCTCTCGCCGCTGGCCGCGACCGGCATGTACGACGACGAGGCGCCCGGTGCGGGGATCATCACCGGCGTCGGCCGGGTATCCGGTCGGGAGTGCGTGATCGTCGCCAACGACGCGACCGTCAAGGGCGGCACTTACTACCCGGTGACGGTCAAGAAGCACCTGCGCGCCCAGGAGGTCGCGCTGCAGAACCAGCTGCCGTGCATCTACCTCGTCGACTCCGGCGGCGCGTTCCTGCCCAAGCAGGACGAGGTCTTCCCCGACCGCGAGCACTTCGGCCGCATCTTCTACAACCAGGCGACCATGTCGGCGCAAGGCATCCCGCAGCTCGCCGCGGTCATGGGCTCGTGCACGGCCGGCGGCGCCTACGTCCCGGCGATGGCCGACGAGGCCGTCATCGTGCGCAACCAGGGCACGATCTTCCTCGGCGGCCCGCCGCTGGTGAAGGCGGCCACCGGCGAGATCGTCACCGCCGAGGACCTCGGCGGCGGCGACCTGCACTCCAAGCGCTCCGGCGTCACCGACCACCTTGCGGAGAACGACGAGCACGCGCTGCAGATCCTGCGCTCCATCGTGGCCAACCTCGGCCCGCGCGGCGAGCGGCAGTGGGACGTCGCGGCCGCGGAGCCGCCGGCGGTCGACCCCGAGACGCTGTACGGCGTCATCCCCGCCGACTCGCGGACGCCCTACGACGTGCGCGAGGTGATCGCGCGGATGGTCGACGGGTCGCATTTCGACGAGTTCAAGAAGGAGTACGGCTCGACGCTGGTCACCGGCACCGCGCGCATCTTCGGGCACCCGGTCGGCGTCATCGGCAACAACGGCATCCTGTTCAGCGAGTCGGCGCTGAAGGCCGCGCACTTCATCCAGCTGTGCGACCGCCGGCGGATCCCGCTGCTGTTCCTGCAGAACATCACCGGCTTCATGGTGGGCCGCGAGTACGAAGCGGGCGGCATCGCCAAGAACGGCGCGAAGATGGTCAACGCCGTCGCGACCGCGCGCGTCCCGAAGTTCACCGTCGTCATCGGCGGCTCGTTCGGCGCCGGGAACTACGGCATGTGCGGGCGGGCGTACTCCCCACGCTTCCTATGGATGTGGCCCGCCGCGCAGATCTCGGTGATGGGCGGCGAGCAGGCCGCCTCGGTGCTGTCGACCGTCCGCCGCGACACGATCGAGAGCAAGGGCGGTGAGTGGTCGGCCGAGGACGAAGAGGCGTTCAAGGCACCGATCCGCCAGCAGTACCTCGACCAGGGCAACGCCTACTACTCGACGGCCCGGATCTGGGACGACGGCATCATCGACCCGCTCGACACACGGATGGTCCTGGGCCTCGCGCTGGGCGCCGCGTCCCGCACGCCGCTCGAGGATCCCTCCTACGGCATCTTCCGGATGTGATCGCGATGGAAAGCGAGCAGCAGATGTTCTCCAAGGTTCTGATCGCCAATCGCGGCGAGATCGCGTGCCGCATCATCCGCACCCTGCACGACATGGGCATCCAGAGCGTCGCGGTCTACTCCGATGCCGACGCCGGCGCGAAGCACGTCCGCGAGGCCGGCGAGGCGGTGCACCTCGGGCCGACGAACGCCCGCGAGTCCTACCTCGACATCGCCAAGGTGATCGCGGCGGCGCAGAGCACGGGCGCGCAGGCCATCCACCCCGGCTACGGCTTCCTCGCCGAGAACGCCGAGTTCGCCAAGGCGTGCCGCGACGCCGGCATCACCTTCATCGGCCCCTCCCCCGAGGCGATCGAGACCATGGGCGACAAGATCTCCGCCAAGCTCACCGTCTCGAAGGCCGGCGTACCGGTCGTGCCGGGGCGTTCGGAGCCCGGCATGACCGACGACGACCTCTACGACGCCGCGCTCGAGGTCGGCTTCCCGGTGCTCATCAAGCCGTCCGCCGGCGGCGGCGGCAAGGGCATGTACCTCGTCGAGCGCGAGGACGACCTGCGCTCGTCGATCGCGTCGGCGCGCCGCGAGGCCGCGTCGTCCTTCGGCGACGACACACTGTTCCTCGAGCGGTTCGTCAAGGATCCCCGCCACATCGAGGTCCAGGTGCTCGCCGACTCGCACGGCCACACCATCCACCTCGGCGAGCGCGAGTGCTCGCTGCAGCGCCGGCATCAGAAGATCATCGAGGAGGCGCCGTCCGCGCTGCTCGACGCGGCGACCCGCGAGCGGATCGGCAAGGCCGCCGTGGACACCGCGGCCGCCGTCGCCTACTCCGGCGCCGGGACGGTCGAGTTCATCGTCAGCGCCGATCGGCCCGACGAGTTCTTCTTCATGGAGATGAACACCCGCCTGCAGGTCGAGCACCCGGTCACCGAGCTGGTCACCGGCTTCGACCTCGTCGAGCAGCAGGTGCTCGTGGCGGCCGGCCACGAGCTGCAGATCCAGCAGGACGACGTCGAGCTGCGCGGGCACGCCATCGAGGCGCGGGTGTACGCCGAGAACCCGGACCGCGACTTCCTGCCGACCGGCGGCACCGTGACCTACCTCGATGAGAGCGACGACAGCACCATCGCGCGCTTTCACGCGGACGACGCGGCGGGACAGGCCGGCTTCTTCAGCTTCGACCCGGTGGCAGCCGCCGACGAGGGGAGCACCTGGCCGGAGGACCCCACGTTCGACGGCGTGCGGGTCGACTCGGCGCTGATCGAGGACCTGCAGGTCGCCACGACGTACGACCCGATGATCGCCAAGGTCATCGTGCACGGGCACGACCGCGCCGACGCCCTCGATCGGCTGGACCGGGCGCTCGCCCGCTACACGGTATTCGGCGTCGTCACCAACGTGAACTTCCTGCGCGCGCTGATCGCGCACCCGAAGGTGCGCTCCGGCGACCTGGACACCGGCCTGGTCGGCCGCGACCTCGACAGCCTGGTCGGCCGGCCGGTCCCGCGCGAGATCTATCTCGCCGCCGCGGCCGACCTGTTCGCGCGCGAGGCGGCGGGCCGGCCGTACGCCGACGACCCGTGGGAGTCGATCACCGGCTGGCGTCCCGGACGTGCCCCCGTCCCGATGCACTGGGCCGCGCGAGGACCCGGCGGCGACAAGGTCGCGTTGTACGCGCTGCCCACCCGCGTCACCGACGACGAGGCCGAGCTGGACATCACGGTCGGCGACGAGACCGTGCACGTGCTCGCCGCCCAGTACCCCGAGACCATCGAGATCGACGGGCTCCGACGCGACTACGTCGCCGAGGTCGGCGACAGCGAGGCGTGGATGTGGGTCGAGGGCGTCGGCACGTACGTCGTGCCGCGGCTCTCGCCCGAGCAGGAGCTCGGCGGCCACGGCGGCGCCGCGGGCGGCGAAGTGCGCTCGCCGATGCCCGGCACCGTCATCGCCGTGCACACCGAGAACGACGCCGAGGTCGCCGCGGGCGAGCCGCTCATCGTCGTCGAGGCGATGAAGATGGAGCACGTCCTGAAGGCCCCGGTCGCCGGCACCGTCCGCGGCCTCACCGCGGGCACCGGCACCCAGGTCGTCGTCGACCAGCTGCTGATGACCGTCGAACCCACCACCGAGAAGTAACCGCAGGAGCACGACCATGGACACCACCCTTTCCGCCGAGCAGGAAGAGCTGCGCCGCACCGTCGAGCGGTTCACGAACGAGGTCGTGCGCCCGGTCTCGCAGCACCACGACGAGACCAAGACGTTCCCGTACGACGTCGTCGCGCAGATGGGCGAGCTCGGCCTGTTCGGGCTGCCGTTCCCGGAGGAGTACGGCGGGATGGGTGGCGACTACTTCACGCTGTGCCTCGCCCTCGAGGAGCTCGCCCGCGTCGACCAGTCCGTCGCGATCACCCTCGAGGCGGGCTGCTCGCTGGGCACGATGCCGGTCTACCTGTTCGGCACCGACGCCCAGAAGCAGGAGTGGCTGCCGCGGCTGACCAGCGGCGAGATCCTCGGCGCGTTCGGGCTCACCGAGCCCGAGGCCGGATCCGACGCCGGCGGCACCAAGACGACCGCCGTCCTCGAGGACGGGCACTGGCGGATCAACGGCAGCAAGCAGTTCATCACCAACTCGGGCACCGACATCACCGGCCTGGTCACCGTCACCGCCGTCACCGGCGTCCGCGAGGGCGGCTCGAAGGAGATCTCGGCGATCATGATCCCGACGCCCGCGGACGGCTTCACCGCCGAGCCGGCGTACAACAAGGTCGGCTGGAACGCCTCCGACACCCACCCGCTGAGCTTCGACGACGTGATCGTGCCGGAGGAGAACCTGCTCGGCGAGCGCGGCCGCGGCTACGCGCAGTTCCTGCGGATCCTCGACGAGGGCCGGATCGCGATCGCGGCGCTGGCGGTGGGTGCCGCGCAGGGCTGCGTCGACGAGAGCGTCCGCTACGCGCGCGAGCGCAAGTCGATGGGCCAGCCGATCGGCAAGTACCAGGCGATCGAGTTCAAGCTCGCCCGGATGGAGGCGCGCGCCTGGACCGCGCGGGCGGCGTACTACGCGGCGGCGGCGAAGATGCTCTCGGGCAAGCCGTTCAAGAAGGAGGCGGCGATCGCCAAGATGGTCGCCTCCGAGGCGGCGATGGACAACGCGCGCGACGCCACGCAGATCCACGGCGGCTACGGCTTCATGAACGAGTACGTGGTGTCGCGGCACTACCGCGACTCGAAGATCCTGGAGATCGGCGAGGGCACCACCGAGGTGCAGCTGATGCTGATCGGCCGCCAGCTCGGCCTCTAGCCCACCCCTGACGCGGTGGGTTGTACCCACCTGACGCGGTGGGTTGTACCCCGCTATCGGGCCGATAGCGGGGTAGAACCCACCGCATCACGGCAGACCGGGGCGTAAGCCACCGCATCGCGCCGGGCACTCGCCGGACGTCGCGGCCGGACGTCGGCGCCGAACAACGCGGCTGAGCAACGCAAAAGGCTCGACCCTCCTGGGTCGAGCCTTTTCTTCGTCGGTGCGGGTCAGCGCCCGAGGTGCGTGCCGGTG
Source organism: Cumulibacter manganitolerans (assembly GCF_009602465.1). Lineage (NCBI taxonomy): Bacteria > Bacillati > Actinomycetota > Actinomycetes > Geodermatophilales > Geodermatophilaceae > Cumulibacter > Cumulibacter manganitolerans. The sequence continues at coordinate 74,815 of NZ_WBKP01000010.1, forward strand.
CGGCTGGCGATGGCCAGCAGCTCCAGGCGCACCGTCTCGGCGTTCGCGCCCTGGATCGCCTTGGCGATCTCGCGGCGGCCGCGGACGGCGGCGCGGTGGGCGGTCCAGCGGCTGGTGATGGCGGACATCGTGCGGGCTCCTTGGTGGGAAGTTGCGGAGGTCATCGCCGCCGGGCCTCAACTCCCGTTGGCGATACAACCATTATGCGCTCCCGCGAGAAGCGATGCCATCGATATTTAGGTGAAGTGCCGCACTCTCCGACATATCTTCGGCCAAGACAGTCGAGTGGATGTCGATATCTCGGTATCGCCGCCCGTCTAGGTGACCGTTCAACAATCCGCGGAAGACCGGTCGGGTCGCCACCCCGCAGCGAATCCGGTTGCCTCGATCCGTAGCCTGGAGGGGTCGCGCCGGACGACGGTCGACCCGTCACCCGCATCGCGGGGTACGCCGCCCACGAGGCTCGCAGGAGATCCCGGCCGTGCTCAGGTCGTACAGCGTGCTTTTCCGCGCTCCCGGAACCAAGGCGTTCAGTGCCGCCGGCTTCGTCGCCCGCATGCCGATCAGCCAGTTCGGCCTCGCCGCCGTCATGCTGGTCTCCGCGCAGAGCGGCAGCTACGGCCTGGCCGGCAACGTCTCGGCGGTCGCCGCGCTCGCGGGCGCCGCGATCATGCCGCAGACCGCGCGGCTGGTCGACCGCTACGGCCAGGCCAAGGTGGCCCGCCCGGTCATCGTCGCCGGCGCCGTCTCCTGGCTGCTGCTGGCCCTGGCCGTCACCCTGCAGTGGCCGGTCTGGACCTGGTTCGTGCTCGCCGCGCTCGGCGGCGGTCTCGGTCCATCGATCGGCTCGATGGTCCGCGCCCGGTGGGTCTACGTGCTGAAGGACCGGTCCCTGCAGCAGCGCGCCTTCAGCTGGGAGTCGTCGGTCGACGAGGTGGTGTTCATCATCGGACCGCCGCTGGCGACCTTCCTCGCCACCGGCGTCGCGCCGTACGCCGGAGTCGTCGTCGCCGCCGTGCTGCTGCTCGCCGGCGGCTGGCTGTTCACCGCCCAGCGCTCGACGGAGCCACCTGGCACCGGCCGCCACGCCGCGTCCCTCCCCTCGCGGCGCCTGCTGACGCCGTCACTGCTGGCCGTGGCGCTGGTGTTCTGCTGCTGCGGCACGGCCTTCGGCGCCATCGACGTCACGGTCGTCGCGTTCGCCGACGAGGCCGGCAGCAAGGCCGCGGCCGGGCTGATCCTCGCGGCGTACGCCGCGGGCAGCCTGATCGCCGGCCTGGCCTTCGGCGTCATCACCTTCCGGCGCTCGATCGGCGGCCAGTTCGTGGTTGCGGCATGCCTGTTCGGGCTGCTCGCGCCGCTGCTGCTGCTGGCCGGCAACCTGGTGATGTGCGGCGTGCTCATCTTCATCGCGGGCTTCGCGATCGCGCCGCTGCTGATCTCCGCGACCGTGCTGATCGAGCGGATCGTGCCCGCCGTCGCGCTGACCGAGGCGCTCACCTGGTCGACCACCGCGCTCGTCCTCGGCGTCACCATCGGCGCCTCGGCGGCCGGATCGCTCATCGACCAGCACGGCGCCCGGTTCAGCTTCTGGGTGCCCGCCGGCGCCGCCGTCCTCGCCGCGTTGATCGCCCTCGTGGCGAGCCCTCGGCTGCGGCACGGCTCGGTCCGCCGCACCGCCGACCGGCTCGCCGCCAGCCTCGTCGACGCGCCGGCCCCCGGTGTCCCGCAGGCCGAGATCGCCGGCTGAGCCGTTCCCGTCGGCGGCGTCGCGCGGCGTGCATACACTGAGCCAGTTCCCACTTGGAAGGTGCACGGGATGTCGATGAAGCAGTACGACGATCCGCAGGCGCTCGCTGACGCCCTCGACTCGACCGACTACATCGCGGACGAGGGACTGGCCACCGCCGCGTTCCTCGCGCTGCGCATGGGGCGCCCGCTGTTCCTCGAGGGGGACGCCGGCGTCGGCAAGACCGCGCTCGCGCAGGCGCTGGCCCAGGTGCTGGACGCCGAGCTGATCCGGCTGCAGTGCTACGAGGGGATCGACGCCTCCCAGGCGCTGTACGACTGGGACTTCGCCCGCCAGATGCTGCACCTGCGGGCCGCCGAGTCGGTCGCGGACGCCGATCGCGCCGAGATCGAGCAGGAGCTGTACGACCGCCGGTTCCTGATCGCCCGGCCGCTGCTGAAGGCGCTGGAGACCAGCCCCTCGGTGCTGCTGATCGACGAGCTCGACCGCGCGGACGACGAGTTCGAGGCGTTCCTGCTCGAGGTTCTCGCGGAGTCGGCCGTCACCATCCCCGAGCTCGGCACCATCAAGGCCACGACGCCGCCGCTGACGGTCATCACCTCCAACCGCACCCGCGAGGTGCACGATGCCCTCAAGCGGCGCTGCCTGTACCACTGGGTCGCGCACCCCAGCTTCGACCGCGAGGTGGAGATCATCCGGCGCCGGCTGCCCGAGGTCAGCGAGTCGCTGTCCCGGCAGGTCGCGGCCGCGGTCGGCCGGCTGCGCGCGGCCGACCTGCTCAAGCCGCCCGGGGTCGCCGAGGCGATCGACTGGGCGCAGGCGCTGCACCTGCTCGGCGTCCGCGAGCTCACCCCGGAGAGCGCGGCGCGGTCTCTGGGCGCGGTGCTGAAGTACCGCGAGGACGCCGAGCGTGTCGTCGCCAACGACCTCGACAAGCTGCTCGCGGGCTGAGGACCGGCCCCTCATGACGTCCGGCTGGATGCTGCACTACGTCGACAAGGAGGCGAGCGCTCCGGCGCGCGGCGTCGACGAGACGCTGCTGGGCTTCGCGCGGATGCTGCGCGTCGCGGGGGTCGACGTCACGCCCGACCGCACCATGTCGATGCTGCAGGCCGTCGAGGCGCTCGACGTGCTGCGCCAGGACGACGTGTACTGGGCGGGTCGGCTCACGCTGTGCAGCTCGCCGGACGACCTGCCGAAGTACGACGCCGGGTTCGCGGCGTACTTCGAGGGCAAGGAGGCGGTCAAGCGCGCGGGCATGGCCGTCGAGCAGCCGCGCCCGATGCACCTGCCGGTCGGGATCGATGCTCCGCAGGGCGCCGAGCAGGAGGAGTCGGACGACGACCCCATTCCCGGGCAGGCGACGGCGCAGGAGGTGCTGCGGCACAAGGACTTCGCCGACCTCAGCGAGGCGGACCGGCAGGCCCTCAAGCGGATGTTCGAGCTGCTCGCGCCGGCCGCGGCGTCCCGCCGGTCGCGGCGCTATCGCGACTCGCACACCGGGATCACCGACCCGCACCGGTCGATCCGCGCCGCGATGCGCACCGGGGGCGAGCTGACCCGGCTCCAGTGGCGCGACCGCCGCGTCCGGCCCCGCAAGCTGGTGATCATCGGGGACGTGAGCGGCTCGATGGCGCCGTACTCCGACGCGCTGCTGCGGTTCGCGCACGCCGCCGTCCGCCGCAACCCGGTCAGCACCGAGGTGTTCACCCTCGGGACCCGACTGACCCGCGTCACCCGCGAGCTGCGGCTGCGCAACTCCGACAAGGCGCTGCGCGCCGCCGGCCAGGCGATCCCCGACTGGAGCGGCGGCACCCAGCTCGGCGAGATGCTGCGCGCCTTCCTGGACCGCTGGGGACAGCGCGGCACGGCCCGCCGCGCGATCGTGGTGATCTTCAGCGACGGGTGGGAACGCGGCGACCCGGCGCTGCTCGGCGAGCAGATGAAGCGGCTGCATCGCCTGGCGCACAAGGTGATCTGGGCGAACCCACACAAAGGCCACGCCGGCTACGAACCGCTGACCGCGGGTATCGTCGCCGCCCTGCCGAGCATCGACGAGTTCGTAGCCGGCCACTCCTTCGATTCGTACGCCAAGCTAGCGAGGTTGATTGCCGATGCGTGAGATCCTGAACGACCTGCTGCCCTGGTGGCGCGACGGCAAGACGGTCGGCATGGGCACCGTCGTGGCGACGTGGCGGTCGGCTCCGCGGCCCGCGGGCGCCTCGATGGTGGTCGGGCCGGACGACGAGGCCTTCGGCAGCGTGTCCGGCGGCTGCGTCGAGGGCGCGGTGTTCGAGGAGGCGAAGCTCGTCGTCGGGGGCGAGAGCAGCCCGGCGCTGCACCGGTACGGCGTCAGCGACGACGACGCGTTCTCGGTCGGCCTGACCTGTGGCGGCATCCTCGACGTCTTCGTCGAGCCGATCAGCAAGCAGACCTTCCCCGAGCTCGACCAGGTCGCCGCGTCGATCGACGCGCACGAGCCGGTCGCGGTCGTCACCTGCGTGGACGGCGCCGACGACCGGGTGGGCAACCGCCTCGTGGTCTGGAACGACCGGGTGAGCGGCACCCTCGGCCTGGACCGCCTCGACGCGGCGATCACCGACGACGTCCGCGGCATGCTCGCTGCGGGCCGCACCGGGATGGTGCACTACGGGCACGACGGCGAGCGGCTCGGCGACGACCTGTCGCTGTTCGTCGCGGCGTACGCCCCGCCGCGCCGGATGCTCGTGTTCGGGGCGATCGACTTCGCGGCGGCGGTGGCCCGCATGGGCGCCTTCCTCGGCCACAAGGTGACCGTCTGCGACGCGCGGCCGGTCTTCGCCACCCCGAAGCGGTTCCCCGACGCCCACGAGGTCGTGGTCGAGTGGCCGCACCGCTACCTGCAGGCCGAGGTCGACGCCGGGCGCGTCGACGAGCGCACCATCATCTGCGTGCTCACCCACGACCCCAAGTTCGACGTCCCGCTGCTGCAGGTCGCGCTGCCGCTGGACGTGGCGTACATCGGCGCGATGGGCTCGCGCCGTACGCACGACGACCGGCTGGCGCGGCTGCGGGAGGCGGGCGTGCCCGAGGAGCAGATCGCGCGGCTGAGCTCGCCGATCGGCCTCGACCTCGGCGCGCGGACGCCCGAGGAGACCGCCGTGTCGATCGCCGCCGAGATCATCGCGCTGCAGTGGGGCGGTGACGGGGCGCGGCTGTCGGACGCCGACGGCCGCATCCACCGCGACGTCGAGCGGTAGCCTGGCGGGCCGATCCGGCCGATCGGCCCGCGCGCATACTGGGGAGATGACCACTTCTCCCCCGCCCATCGCCCTGACCATCGCCGGTTCCGAGGCCACCGGCGGCGCGGGTGCGCAGGCCGACCTGAAGACGTTCCAGGCCCGCGACGTCTTCGGCATGGTGGCGCTCACCTGCATCGTCAGCTTCGATCCCAAGAACGAGTGGGGGCACCGCTTCGTCCCGGTCGACCCGCAGGTGATCGCCGACCAGCTCGAGGCACAGTTCTCCTGCTACGTCCCGGACGCGGTCAAGATCGGCATGCTCGGCACCCCTACCACGATCGACACCGTCGCGGGCGCGCTGGCGGGCTACCGGCCGAAGAACCTGGTGCTGGATCCGGTGCTGATCTGCAAGGGCCAGGAGCCCGGCGCGGCGCTGGACACCGACAACGCGCTCAAGTCGCAGATCCTCCCTCTCGCGTCGTTCGTGACGCCGAACCACTTCGAGTCGATGGCGCTGTCCGGGCGCTCCGCGATCGACGACGTCGACGACCTGATCGCCGCCGCCCGGACGATCCACGAGAAGTCCGGCGCCGCCGTCCTGGCCAAGGGCGGCGTGCGCATCGCCGGACCGGACGCGGTCGACGTGTTCTACGACGGCACCACGCTGGAGGTGCTCTCGGCGCCGAAGGTCGGCGAGCACGCCGTCTCCGGTGCCGGATGCTCGCTCGCCGCGGCGGTCACGGCCGAGCTGGCGAAGGGCGCGAGCCCGCTGGACGCCGCCCGCTCGGCCAAGGAGTTCGTCACCCAGGGCATCGCCTCGCGGCTCTCCTCGAACGCGCCGTTCGACGCGGTACGCCAGCTGAACCACTGAACCACTGAACCACTGACCCGCTGACCCACTGACCCGACGACCCGACGACCGGCCGCGGCTGGCGGCTGGTCGATCCGGAAGCGGGGTTCGTCGCTGAAAGCGGGGAAGCTTCCCCGCTCTCGCCGACGAAGCCCGCTTCGGCGTCCCGGACCGGACGCCGACGGCGGCGCTCCCGCGCGGGTCTGCGGCGACCTCTAGGGTGAGCGCATGACTGACGAGGTGCTCTACGAGGTCGCGGACGGCGTCGCGACCATCACGCTCAACGCCCCCGACCGGATGAACACCATCTCCGCGACGATGCTCGCGGCGATCTCCGAGCGGCTGACCGAGGCCGACCGCGACCCGGCCGCCCGCTGCATCGTGCTGACCGGCGCGGGCCGGGCGTTCTGCGCCGGGCTCGACCTGCAGGCGCAGTCGAAGGCGGAGTCCGGGTCCCTCGGCAACCTGAGCACCGGCTCGGGAGCGCCGGGCGAGCTCGAGATGCGCAGCGCGCCGCCCGTCGTCCTGCACAACCTCGACACGCCGACCATCGCCGTCCTCAACGGCGGCGCCGCCGGGTACGGGCTCGACCTCGCGCTGGGCTGCGACCTCCGCGTGGCTGCCGACTCGGCCAAGCTCAACACCGGCTTCGCCAAGCGGGGCATCCTCCCGGAGAGCGGCGGCACCTGGCTGCTGCCGCGGATGGTGGGGTACGCGAAGGCCGCCGAGATCGCGTTCCGCGGCAAGACACTGACGGCCGCCGAGGCCCTCGACCTCGGCCTCGTCAACCACGTCGTTCCCGCGACCGAGCTCGCGGCGTACGCCGACCGGATCGCCGCCGAGATCGCGGCCAACGCGCCGCTCGCGGTGCGGGCGATCAAGCGGATGATGCGCGCGGCGGAGTCGGAGACGTTCGAGCAGAACGTGCACCACGTGTACCTGCAGCTGCTGCCGCTGCTGGGCACCGAGGACTTCCGCGAGGGCGTCGCGGCGTTCCTCGAGAAGCGCGATCCGAGCTTCCGGGGCCGCTGAGGCGCTCCAGCGGCTACCCTCCCTGGTATGTCGAGCCCGGAGCTACCCGACACCGAGATCCGTGATTTCGGTGCGCTGCACGCCAAGGACGGCCAGCAGCGCCCCGAGCGCCGCTCGCCACGGGTCATGCTCGATCCGTTGTCGGCGATCCGCCGGGCGGGCGATCCGTTCGTCGACGTGTTCTGCGCCGGGCAGGTGTTCTTCGACATCGTGTTCACCGGGCTGCCCGCGATGCCGCGGCCGGGCACCGAGGCGTGGGCGCCGGGCATGGGCTCCAGCCCGGGCGGCCTGGCCAACATGGCCGTGGCGATGCGCCGGCTGGGCCTGCGCACCTGGCTGGCCGCAGCGTTCGGCGACGACATGTACGGCGACTACTGCTGGGACACGCTCAGCGGCCAGGAGGACATCGACCTGTCGGCGTCCCGCCGATTCGACGGCTGGCACTCCCCGGTCACCGTCTCGGTGGCCGTGGAGCGCGATCGCACGATGATCACCCACGGGCACCCCGCTCCGCAGACGCTCGACCAGATGATCGGCTCTCCCCCACCGGTGCGGGCCTGCTTCGCCGCCCTGGAGCTGGGAGAGCAGAAGTGGGTGCGGCACGCGTACGACGCCGGCGCCCTGGTGTTCGCCGACCTGGGGTGGGACGCCACGCAGGCCTGGTCGGCGCAGATGCTCGAGCGGTTGCGCGACTGCCACGTGTTCCTGCCGAACGCCGACGAGGCGATGGCGCTGAGCCGCACAGACACACCCGAGAAGGCCGCCGCCGCACTGGCCGAGCACGTGCCGGTCGTCGTCGTGACCCGCGGCCGTCGCGGCGCCCTCGCCATCGACCAGCAGACCGGCGAGACCGCGTCCGTCGACGGGTTGCCGATCGAGGCCATCGACCCGACGGGTGCCGGCGACGTCTTCGGCGCCGGGTTCATGGTGGGCACCCTCGCGGGATGGGAGCTCGGCGACCGGCTGCGGTTCGCCAACCTGTGCGCGGCGCTGTCCGTGCAGCACTTCGGCGGCTCGCTGGCCGCGCCCGGCTGGGGCGAGATCACCGCGTGGTACCACCACAACATCGAGCACGGACCGCACGCCGACCAGATCAGCGAGTACGGATTCATCGGCGACCTGCTGCCGGACGTCGCGCTGGGGCCGGTGCGCCGCGCCGGAGCCACGCTGGGGCTGCGGCACCGCGCGTGAGGCCGCGCCACCGCAGCGCGATCCGGGTCAGGACGTCGGCGTCCGCCGGTCGGCGACCCCAAGCAACGCCGGCAGCGGCGCGACGATCCGCGACACGAGCTCGTCTCGGCTGATGACCGGGTCGTCCAGCCACCGGGCCACGAGCTCCTCGGTCATCGCGATCCACGCGTGCGCGCCGAGCCGGGCCGACGGTCCCTCGATCGCCCCCGCGCCCGGTGCACTCGCGGACGCGTTCGCGAGCAGCAGATCGACCACCTGATCGCGGGTGTGATCGGCCATCGTGCGGATGCCGTGCGGTCCGGTCGCGACACCACGGACCACCGACCGGTACACGTCGGGGCGCTCGGCGATGTAGTCGATGTAGATCGACAGGGAGCTCCTCAGACGCTGGTCCGGCGAGAGGCTCTCGTCCGCGCCCGACGTCAGCCGGTCGATGAGCCCCTCCATGACCCGACGGGCCACCGCGATCTGGAACTCCTGCATCGACTGGAAGTAGTGGAAGAGCAGGCCCCGGGAGATACCGGCCTGGTTTGCGATGTCGTCGATGGAGAGGTCCTCGAGCCGCCGGTTGCGCAGCATGTCGACGCCGATCGCCAGCAGCTGCTCACGCCGCGCCTCGGAGGACAGCCGCACCCGCCGCCCCTCACCGGTCACGCTGATCGCCCCCTGCCGACCATGATATTCGCCGGATGGTCGGCACCGCGGAATTCCAGGGGACCGGGAGATTTTTGACCGACGTTCAGTGCGGTTCTAGCCTGCGAGCATGCAGACCCTGCGCGACAAGACCGTCGTCATCACCGGCGCGGCGTCCGGGATCGGCCGTGCACTGGCGATCCAGGCTGCCGCCGAGGGCGCGCGCCTCGCGCTGTCGGACGTCGACACCGAAGGACTCGCCGTCACCGCCACGCGCTGCGGGCCGGGCTGCGCAGTGCGCACCGACCGGCTCGACGTCGCCGAGCGGTCGGCGTGGGCGGGGTACGCCGACGCGGTCGCCGCGGACCTCGGGGCCGCCGACGTCATCGTCAACAACGCCGGAGTCGCGCTCTCCAGCGACATCGCCGACATGTCGTACGAGGACCTCGAGTGGCTGATGAGCATCAACTTCTGGGGCGTCGTGCACGGGACGAAGGCGTTCCTGCCGCAGATCGTCGCGAGCGGCGACGGGCACGTGGTCAACATCTCCAGCCTGTTCGGGATCCTCAGCGTGCCGAGCCAGTCGGCCTACAACGCCGCCAAGTTCGCCGTCCGCGGGTTCACCGAGTCGCTGCGCACCGAGATGCTCGCGGCGCGGCTGCCGGTCGGGGTGACCTGCGTGCACCCCGGCGGCATCCGAACGGCGATCGCGCGCAACGGCCGCGGCGACGCACGGCACGACGCGGCCGCCATCGCCGCGCACTTCGACGAGAAGCTCGCCAAGACGTCCGCGGAGAAGGCCGCCCAGGGCATCTGGCGCGGCGTGCGCCGCGGCAAGGCGCGGGTCCTCGTGGGCCCCGACGCGAAGGTCCTGGACGTGCTCGTGCGCCTCACCGGCGCCGGCTACCAGCGGGTCGTGGCCCGGACCGCCGGCCGCGCCGGACCCCCGGTCCGGTGGATCGAGCGGGCGCCGCGCGAGGTGCGCTCGTGACCGGGCGGCGGCGGTTGCCGTACGCCGTCGTACGGCGCATCGTGCAGGTTCTGCAGCGCCCCGGTCTCGGCGGTCCGCTGCCGATCCGCGCGCAGCGCAAGTACCTCGAGCTGCTCGCCACCGGGCCGCCCGCGCCGGCCGGTACCCGCACCGAGCGGATCACCATCGGCGGTGTTCCGGGCCTGCGGGTCAGCGTCGGCACGCCCGCCTCCGGCGAGCCGCTCGTGCACCTGCACGGCGGCGCGTACACCGTGGGTTCGCCGAAGGTCTACCGCAACCTGGCGGCGAACCTGGCCGAGATCACCGGCCGCCGCGTCTACGTACCGGGATACCGGCTGGCTCCCGAGCACCCGTACCCGGCGGCCCTCGACGATGCGGTCGCGGTGTGCCGGCAAGTGGCCGAGCGGTACGGCGGCTACGCGCTCAGTGGGGACTCCGCGGGCGGGGGCCTGGCGGCCGCCACCGCCCTGCGGCTGGCCGGGAGCGACGCCGCGCCCGCCCGCCTGGGCCTGATCGCACCCTGGGTCGACCTCACCGTCGTCCCGCCGGCAAGCAAGGCCGACATCGTGGTGCGGCCGGCCTGGGGGCAGGCCAGCGCCGCCGCCTACTGCGGCACCCACGACCGGTTCGAGCCGGGCATCAGCCCGATCTTCGGCGACCTGTCGGCCCTGCCGCCGACGCTGGTGCACGTCGGGCGCGACGAGGTGCTGCGCGAGCAGTGCGAGCGATTCGTCCGCCAGGCCTCCCGCGCCGGTGCCGACATCCGCCTCACGGTGCTGCCGCGGCTGTGGCACGTGGCGCACCTGCAGGCCGACCTGCTGCCCGAGGCGTACGACGTGCTGGTCGATCTCGGTCGCTTCCTCGCCGGGCAGCCGTCCCCGTAGGCCGGCCGACCTCGGGGGCTACCCGGAGAGCGCGCGGCGCATCGGGAGGTGTGCAATGCCGTCCTCGACGAACTCCGGACCGTCGACGACGAACCCCAGTGCGCCGTACCAGCCGCGCAGGTGGCTCTGCGCGTCGAGCACGATCGGCCGTGCGGCGGAGAGCGCGATTGCGGCCTCGACGAGCCGCCTGGCGTGGCCGCGGCCGCGGTGCTGCGGAGCGGTCGCGACGCGTCCGATGCGCGCCTGGTCCCCGTCGTCCAGCAGCCGGATCGTCGCCGCGACGCCGTCCGCGCCGTCGATCCACAGGTGCCGGGTCGAGGGATCGGCGTCCCGGCCGTCGATCTCGGGGTAGGGGCACGCCTGCTCGACGACGAACACGTCCACCCGCAGACGCAGCACGTCGTGCAGCTCGCGGGCGGTCATCTCGTCGATCGTCTTCACGTGCAGCTCGCCGGCCATCGACCCAGATTATCGGCCGGAAGCGGTGGCCAAGCACTCAGCCGGGGTGCCGTCCAGCGCCCGGTCGGGCGACCTAGGGTGTAGGCATGACGCCGACCCCTCGCCGTGCCCTCGCCGCCGCCGCAACCGCCGCCCTGCTGCTCACCGCGGCGGCCTGCTCCAAGGCCACGGAAGGAAAGGCGTCCCCGAGCGGCGCCGGATCCTCGACCACATCGGTCTCCGCCGGGTCCAGCTCGAGCGACAGCGAGTCGAGCGCGCCGGCGTCGTCCGAGAGCGGCCCGTCGGGCGGCGACATCGAGGCGATCGACGGCAGCCTGTCGTTCACGCTGCCCGCCGGCTACCAGGACGCGATCGACAAGATCAACGTGCCGGGCGCGGTCGCGGCGGTCGTCGACCCGGCCAGCGACGCGGGCTTCCCGACGCACATCGTCATCGCCAAGCAGTCGGCCACCGGTGACCTGGACACGATGTTCGACTCGGTGCGCAAGCAGATCGAGAAGAAGTTCAGCATCAAGACCGAGGACGCGAACCCGCCGGTCGACGACATCGACGGCGAGCCCCTGAAGGCGTTCACCACCCCGGAGTACACCGACGCGGGCAAGAACATCACCTCGGCGCTGTTCATGACCGAGCACGACGGCTCTTTCTACTCCTTCACCACCAACACCCTGCCGGACAACGCCGGCGATGCGGCCGACGCGATGGTCGCCCTCGTCGAATCGGTGAAGTGGGCCTAGCCGGCGGAACCACGCTGCGCCGCCGGCGCGTCGGTGAGTAGTCAGCAGCTCTTCGCCTCCCGGACGGTGCCCATGCCCACGCCTCCCCGCAAGACGTTCACCCCGGCGATCATCGCCGCCCTGGTCGGCCTCGTCGCGCTCGCCGTGGTGACCGTGATCGTGGTCGTCCGCTCCGGAAACGACCCGGCGGGCTCCGGCACGGGCACGGTCGCCTCCGGTGCGGACGCCGGGAAGAAGGCCTCGAGCGGCGGGTCCGGCGACTCGTCGTCCGACGGCTCGGGCTCCGCAGGCGGGTCGAGCGGCGCAGACGGCGGCGCGCCGGTCACCTCCAGCGACGGCGCCTTCACCTTCTCGCTGCCCAGCGGATATCAGGACGCCATCGATCTGGTCGACGTCCCGAGCGCGGTCGCCGCGGCGTACGACCCGGCCAGCGACAGCTCGTTCCAGACGACGATCGTCGTCACGACCGAGCCGGCCAAGGGCACGCCGATCGATCAGATCGTCACGAACGGCCGCGATTCGGTGGAGAGCTCGTTGCAGACCACGACCGAGGACCTGACGCCGAGCATGTCGTCGATCGACGGCGAGAAGGTGGCCGGCTACAGCACCGGCGAGTACGACAAGGGCGGCGTCACGTTGCGCAGCGCGGTGATCGTCACCGTGCACGACGACACCGCCTACGCCTTCATCGTGAACGTGCAGTCCGACAAGACCAGCGAGGGCGGCAACGCGCTGTCGGACCTGATCGGCTCGGTGTCCTGGATCTAGCTCCAGCGACCGCTTTCGGTGCTAGACGGACTCCTCGGCGTACGCCTCGGGGAAGGTGCGCATCGTGCGCAGCGGCGAAAGCAGCACCGGCAGGCAGGACGAGAACTGCCCCACGGCCGCGATCCACAGGGTCGGCACGACTCCGAGGACCTGGCCGAGCCAGCCGGCGAGCAGCGCGGCCGGCGGCATGATGCCCCACACGAAGAACCGGATCGAGGCGTTCATCCGCCCGAGCAGCCGCCGCGGGCAGGCGCGCTGGCGCATGCTCACCTGCGTGACGTTGTAGACGACGACGGAGAACGACAGGAGCAGCTCGCCGACGACCAGCAGGGCGAACGCCATCCAGCGCTCGGGCACGTATTGCGCGGCCGGGATCAACGCGAGCGCCGGTCCGCTCAGCATCGCGGCGAGCGGAATCGTCCGCCCGTCGCCGACCCGGGCCGCCAGCCGTCCGGCGGTGGCGGCCCCGATCAACCCGCCGGCCGCGCCGGCGGCGAGCGCGAAGCCGAGCACCTCGGGCTCGAAGCCGAGGACGCGCAGCGCGAACAGCGGGTACAGCGTCATCAGCAGCGTGTTGAAGAGGTTGGCCAGCGCCGTGCAGATCGTGATCGGGCGGATCAGCGGGTGGCGGGCGACGAAGACCATCCCCTCCTTGATGTCGGCGAGCAGCCGCCGCGGCTGCTCCGGCCGGCTGATCGCCTCGCTGTCGGTCACGCCGCGCAAGGCCAGCACCGAGGCGACGTAGCCGATCGCGTCGGCGAACATCAGCACCGGCGCGCTGAGCACCTTCAGCAGCAGGCCGCCGAGCGCCGGGCCGCCCATGTGCGCGATCTGGGCGGTGGACTCCAGCTTCGAGTTCGCGTCCGGGACCTGCGCGGAGTCCACCAGCAGCGGGATGTACGACTGGTAGCAGACGTCGAAGAACACCCGGGCGATCCCGGTGACGCCGGCGACGACGTAGAGGTGCCACATCTGCAGCGATCCCGTGAACCACAGCGCGGGAACCAGGAGCGCGGCGAGCAACCGCGCGACATTCGCCCAGATCATCGTCGCCCGCTTGCGCCACCGGTCGACGAGCGCGCCGGCCGGCAGCCCCACCACCAGGAATGCCGCGAGGGACGCCGCGGTCAGGTTGCCGACCTGCTGCTCGGTGGCGTGCAGCAGGGTGACCGCGATGACCGGGATGGCGAGCACGCCGACCTCGACGCCGAGCTGGGAGACGGCGTCGCCGATCCAGAACCGGCGGAAGTTGGCCGACCGCCAGAGGGTCGGGCCGCTCGGGTCGCCCTTCACTGCGCGGCGAACCGGCCCGGCGCCAGCCTCGCGGCGTCCAGACCTCGATCGACGAGGTCCGCCGGCGGCTGCTCCCCGCGCACCAGCGCCGCGCCGAGCCGGGCCATGGCGGGGGCGGTCTGGATGCCGTAGCCGCCCTGGCCGCCGAACCAGAAGAACCCGGCGAGCTGCGCGTCGAACCCGACGACCGGGACCCGGTCCGGGGCGAAGTTGCGCAGCCCGGCCCACGAGCTGCGCACGTGCCGGGGACGGATGTGCGTCGCCGCGTCGATGACCTCCATCGCCTGCGCGATCCGCAGCTCGTCGGGGCGTGGATCGCTCGGCGACTGCAGCACCTCGTCGGCCGGCGAGCACAGGTACTGCTCACCGTCCGGCTTGACGTAGAACGTGTCGTCGACGTCCGCCGCCATCGGAAGCGCGGCAGTACGCGACCCGTGCGGCGAGGGGACCATGAAGATGGTGCGGCGCAGCGGCGCGATGCCCACCGACCGGGCGCCGAACATCGCGGCGACGACGTCCACCCACGAGCCGGCGGCGTTGACGACGAGCGGGGCCTGGTACTTGTTGCCGCCGGAGTCGGTGAGCGTCCAGACGTGGTCGTCGTCGAAGTCCTCGCTGCGGACGGCGCCGGTCACCCGCGCCGCGGTGTGCACGACTCCTCCGCGCTCGCGGAAGCCCCGCACGAAGCCCTGGTGCAGCAGGTGCACGTCGAGCTCCATCGCGCCCGGCTCGTACAGCGCCAGCTCGACGTACTCGCGCCTGAGGATCGGGTTGACCTCGACCGCGTCGTCGGCGCTCAGCAGCCGGACGTCGGGGACGAGCGCGCTCATCTCCTGCTGCATGGCGCGCACCTTCGCCGAACGGCCGTGGGTGCCGACCCAGACCAGCCCGAGCCGGCGCAGCGGCGAGTGCTCGAAGACGTCCGGCGGGTGCTCGAAGAAGTCGCGGCTGCCGGTCGTGAGTGCCCTGATCTGCGGTCCGCCGTACGTCTCGAGGAAGGTGGCCGCACTGCGCCCGGTCGTGTGGAACGCCAGGTGAGTCTCCATCTCGAGCAGCCCGACGCTGCGGTCCTCCTGCAGCTCGTACGCCAGCGAGACGCCGGCGATCCCGCCGCCGATCACGATCGCGTCGTACTTCTCCACGAGCCGCATCCTCCGCATCGCCGTCGCTGTCCTCGACCCTAGACCGGGCGCCGGTCACCCAGCGGATCCGACCGTCGCCGGGCCCTATCGCCCGAACGGCAGGAGCGCACATGGCGCACCCCACCGCCCGCCGCACCTGCGGCGGCCGCCGCCAGTTGCCGCCGCACCTGCAACGCTATCGTCACCCCCGTTTTCAATGTGGCAGCGACCACATATGCTCGCGCGGTAGACCCGGACGATGTCCACAACAGCGAGCTGGAGGAAGCATGACCCAGATCAGCGTGACCGTTGACGGCATGAAGAGCGAGGACGACGTCGAGCCCCGGATGCTGCTGGTCCATTACCTCCGCGAGGTCCTCGGCAAGACCGGCACGGTGATCGGCTGCGACACGAGCAACTGCGGCGCCTGCACCGTGCACCTCGACGGCAAGGCGATCAAGAGCTGCACCATGCTGGCGGTCCAGGCCGACGGGCACGAGGTCACCACCATCGAGGGCATCGCGGACGGCGACAAGCTGCACCCCATGCAGCAGGCGTTCCACGAGAAGCACGCCCTGCAGTGCGGCTACTGCACGCCCGGGATGATCATGGCGGCGATCGACTTCCTCAACGAGACGCCGCACCCCAAGGACGACCGCGAGATCCGCGAAGGCATCGAGGGCAACCTCTGCCGCTGCACCGGCTACCAGAACATCGTCGAGGCGATCAAGCTGGCCGCCGGCAACTCCTCCACCGTGGGAGCGGGGGCGAGCTAGCCGTGACCGCCGTGGATGACCGCCCGGCCGCCGAGATCGGGCAGGCGCGCACTCGTCGCGAGGACAAGCACCTCATCACCGGTCGCACCACCTGGACCGACAACAAGACCGCCACCGGGCTGCTGCACCTGGCGTTCGTCCGCTCACCCATGGCGCACGCCAAGATCGGCGGCGTCAACGTCGACGCCGCCAAGGCGATGCCCGGCGTCGTCGACGTCATCACCGGCAAGGACGTGGCCGAGGTCCAGGGCAACGTGCCCTGCGCCTGGCCGGTCACCCCGGACATGGTCAACCCCGGCGCCCCGTCGCTGGCGGTCGACCAGGTCAACCACGTGGGCGAGGCCGTCGCGGTGGTCGTCGCCCGCAGCAAGGCGCAGGCGGTGGACGCCGCCGAGCAGGTCGAGGTCGACTACGAGGCGCTCCCCGTCGTCCTCGACATGGAGGAGGCGCTGCGCGACGGCGCTCCCCTGGTGCACCCGAGCACGTCGTCGAACAAGTCCTACACGTGGGTCTTCGACTCCGGTGAGGCCGGCACCGGCGGCAACGCGACGCAGGCCATCGAGGGCGCCGAGGTGGTCGTCAAGCGCCGCTTCATCCAGCAGCGGCTCATCCCGTCGTTCATGGAGCCGCGCTCGGTGGTCGCGGAGCCGACCGACGGCGGTGTCACGCTGACGTCGGCGACGCAGATCCCGCACATCCTGCGGCTGATGCTCGCCATGACGCTCGGCATTCCCGAGCACAAGGTGCGAGTCATCGCCCCGGACGTCGGCGGCGGGTTCGGTGGCAAGATCCCCGTCACCCCCGAGGAGATCATCACCGCGCTGGTGGCGATGCGCCTCGGCAAGCCGGTGAAGTTCACCGAGACGCGCTCGGAGTCGCTGATGGTCGCCCACCACGGCCGCGACCAGATCCAGGACGTCACCATCTCGGCGACCAAGGACGGCCAGGTCACCGGTCTGGACGTCACGCTGCACGCCGACATGGGCGCCTACCTGCGGCTCGTCGGCCCGGGCGTGCCGGTGCTCGGCGCGTTCATGTTCCCGGCGATCTACAAGATCCCCGCCTACCGGTTCACCTGCCACGGGGTGTTCACCACCAAGACCCCCACCGACGCCTACCGTGGGGCCGGCCGGCCGGAGGCGACGTACGCGATCGAGCGGATCATGGACGAGCTCGCCGTCGAGCTCGACATGGATCCGATGGAGCTGCGCCGCAGGAACTGGATCAAGCACGACGAGTTCCCGTTCACCACCGTCTGCGGCCTGACCTACGACACCGGGAACTACGAGGTGGCCACCGACAAGGCCCTCGAGCTGTTCGGCTGGGACGAGCTGAAGGCCGAGCGTGACCGGCGCCGGGCCGAGAAGTCCACCAAGCAGCTGGGACTGGGCATCTCGACGTTCACCGAGATGTGCGGCCTGGCGCCGTCCCGCGTGCTCGGCTCGCTGGACTACGGCGCCGGCGGCTGGGAGTACAGCGCGATCCGGATGCTGCCGACCGGCAAGGTCGAGGTGATCACCGGCGCGTCGCCGCACGGGCAGGGCCACGAGACGGCGTTCGCGCAGATCGTCTCCGACCAGCTCGGCATCCCGTACGACGACATCGAGATCCTGCACGGCGACACCGCGACCAGCCACAAGGGCCTGGACACCTACGGCTCGCGCTCGCTCGCGGTCGGCGGCATCGCGATCGTGAAGGCGGCCGACAAGGTCAAGGACAAGGCCAAGAAGATCGCCGCGCACCTGCTGGAGGCGTCGGCCGACGACCTCGAGTTCGACGCGGGCCGCTTCAAGGTCAAGGGCACCGACCAGGGGCTGTCCATCCAGGAGATCGCGCTCGCGGTGTTCGCCGGGCACAGCTACCCGGAGGACGTCGAGCTCGGGCTGGACTCCGACGCGACGTACGACCCGGAGAACTTCTCCTTCCCGCACGGCACGCACCTGGCGGCGGTCGAGGTCGACACCGAGACCGGTGACGCGCGGCTGGTGAAGTACGCCTGCGTCGACGACATCGGCAACATCATCAACCCGCTGATCGTCGAGGGGCAGGTGCACGGTGGCCTCGCCCAGGGCATCGCCCAGGCCCTCTACGAGGAGGCGATCTTCGACGCCGACGGCAACCTGACCACCGGCACGTTCGTCGACTACACCCTTCCGAGCGCGGCCGACCTGCCGCCGTTCCTCACCGGGCAGACGTCGACGGCGGCCACCAGCAACCCGCTGGGCGTCAAGGGCGTCGGCGAGGCCGGCTGCATCGCCTCGACCCCCGCGGTCATGAACGCGGTGGTGGACGCCGTCCGCCAGTACGGCGTGAACGACGTCCGGATGCCGGCCACTCCCGAGCGGGTCTGGCGCGCCATCCACGGCGACGGCCATACCGAAACAGCAGCCGCAGAGACCACCGCCCACACCGACGGCGCAGCCGAGTAAGACCAGAGGAGATTTTCGATGATTCCCGCAAAGTTCGACTACGCCCGCCCGTCGTCCGTCGACGAGGCCGTGCAGGCGCTCGCCAACGGCGGCGACGACCCCAAGGTGATCGCCGGCGGCCAGTCGTTCATCCCGGTGCTGCGTCTGCGGCTCGCGGCTCCATCGACGGTCGTCGATATCGGCGCCATCGACGAGCTCAAGCAAGTGTCCGACGAGGGCGACAAGATCAAGATCGGCTCGATGGTCACGCATGCCGAGGTACTCGAGAACGACCTGATCACCCAGAACGTGCCGCTGCTGCGGGAGATCACCGAGACGGTGGCCGACCGCCAGGTGCGCCACCGCGGCACCCTCGGCGGCGCGCTGGCGCACGCCGATCCGGCCGGTGACCTCGGGTCGGCGGCGGTGGCGCTCGACGCCGAGTTCGAGATCGCCGGCGCCGACGGCCGGCGTACAGTCCCCGCGTCCGACTTCTTCCAGGACTACCTCACCACCGCGATCGGCGAGGGCGAGGTGCTGGTCAGCGTCTCGTTCCCGAAGTCCGGCGACTGGAAGTGCCACTACCAGAAGTTCAACCGGATGGCGCAGGCCTGGGCGACGGTGGGAGTCGCGGTGGCGTTGAAGGTCGACGGCGACACCGTCACCGAGGCGCGGGTCGGGCTGACCAACATGGGCCCGGTGCCGGTGCGTGCCTCCGGCGTCGAGTCGGCCCTCGCGGGCCAGCCGGCGACCGCCGAGAGCTTCGCCGCCGCGGCCGAGCACGCCGACGAGGGCACCAGCCCGACCGACGACCTGTCGGCCAAGGCCGACTACCGCAAGCACCTCGCCAAGGTGCTCACCCGCCGCGCGCTGGAGGGTGCGCTCAAGGGGCGCGCGGACCACGGCGACAAGTAGACCGCACCACCGACCTGCGGCGCATTTCCTCATCGGGGAAGTGCGCCGCAGGTCGTCTCCGACGTAGGGTTTTTGCAGAACGACGACCGAAAGAGGAAGTGCCATGGAGCTCGAGCACGAATTCACCATCCCCGTCCCCGTCGACAAGGCCTGGCCAGTGCTGCTGGACATCCGCCGCATCGCCCCGTGCATGCCGGGCGCGGCCGTCGACAGCGTGGACGGCGACGACTTCACCGGAAGCGTGAAGGTCAAGCTCGGGCCGATCAACCTGACCTACAAGGGGCAGGCGAAGTTCGTGGAGAAGGACGAGAGCGCGCACAAGGCCGTCATCGACGCGCGCGGCCGCGATTCCCGCGGCAATGGCACTGCCGCGGCGAAGATCACCGCGACGCTCAACGGCAAGGGCGACGCCGAGACGTCGGTCAAGGTCGTCACCGACCTGAACATCACCGGCAAGCCGGCGCAGTTCGGCCGCGGCGTGATGGTGGACGTCGGCAACAAGCTCATCGGCCAGTTCGCCGACTGCCTCGCCGGCAAGCTCGGCGAGGACGACTCCGCAACCTCCTCGGGTGCTGAGGGCGGTGCCGCCGGCGCCGCGGCGGGCGCGGGGTCTGCCGGCGCGGCGGCGGGGGCCACCACGGCGGCCGGCGCGGCCGACAAGACGCCCACCTCGAGCATCCCGGCCGCGACCAGCGCGCAGGCCGACGCCGACAAGAAGCAGTCCGACGCCGAGAAGCAGTCCACCGAGCTGCCGGGATTCGCCGGCACCGAGTCTGCCAAGCCGAATGCGGACGCTCGCGAGAGCGCCCAGTCGGCGGCCGACCAGCACGCCGCGGCGTCCGCCTCGCCGAAGACGACGCCCGCGAGGCCGGCCCCGGCTGCCGAGCCGGAGCCGATCGACCTGATCGAGCTGGCCGGCGGCACGGTGCTGAAGAAGGCGATCCCGGCGGTTCTGGCCGCGCTGATCGCCGCCGTCATCGCGATTGTCGTGGTGAAGAAGAAGAGCTAGCGAGTCGTGCCCGGCCGTGGCGCTCGCCGACGCGCGAGCGCCACGCCCCGGCTCTTCCCATGTCTGAGATCCATCACCGTTGCAGCAGGCCGACGGTAGACCTCCCGCGGACCGGTCACACCGACCCGCACGACTCCTCGTCCCCCGTCGTCTACCGGCTGCTGGATACCCCGCTCGGCGAGCTGCTGCTCGCCGCCACCGCCCGCGGCCTGGTCCGGGTCGCCTTCGCCGTCGAGGGCTTCGACGACGTCCTGCAGAGCCTCAGCGAGCGGGCCGGCCCGCGCGTCACCCTGGCCCAGCAGGAACTCGACGACGCCGCCTGGGGCATCGACGCCTACTTCGGCGGAGACATCAACCCCATCGAGATCCCGCTGGACCTTCGCCTGCTCGACGAATTCGGCCGCCGCGTCGCGCAGCATCTGCCGTCCATCGGCTACGGCCGGACGTCGTCGTACGCCGAGGTCGCCGCCGCCGTCGGAAGCCCCCGCGAGGTCGATGCCGTCGGCGACGCCTGCCGCCGCAACCCGCTGCCGATCGTGCTGCCGTGCCACCGTGTGGTGCCGACCAGCGGCACGATCGGTGACTACGTCGGCGGCGCCGAGGCCAAACGCGTCCTGCTCGCCCTCGAGGCCGCCTGACCCGCTCACACCGCTCGCTCGCCCCGCCCGCCGCTCGCGGTGGTCCCCACCCCTCCGTTGTGTTGTTGCGACTTCGGGCGACGTCGCCCAAAGTCGTCACAACACAACGGGCGTCAGGCGCCGGGGTGGCGGTGCGGAATCGGGCGATAGACGAGCTCCTGGGTCCGTCCGTCGAGGGTGCGTGACTCGAGCAGCTCGAGGTCGTAGTCGCCGGCGCCGCCGAAGACGGGCGCCGTGCCGGTCTTGGCGGTGATCACCGGGAAGACCGTGACGTGCACCCGGTCCACGAGCCCGGCGGCCATCAGCGCGTGGTTCAGCGACAGGCTGCCGTGCGAGCGGATCGGCGCGTCGGACTCGGCCTTCATCTGCGTCACGATCTCGACCGCGTCACCGGACACGACCCTGGCGTCGTGCCAGTCGAGCGGCTCGCGCAGCGTCGAGGAGATGACCGTCAGCGGGAGGTTGCGCATCCGCACGACCCACTCGTCCTCGAACTCGGAGTACTCACCGGCGGCCGCGATCATCGACGCGAACTCCCGGTACGTCGTCGCGCCGAACACCATCCGCTGGTCGCCGCCGAGCAGCTCCTTGCGGTGATCGAGCAGCTCGGGCCCCTGCTTGCCCCAGTAGCCGCCCCAGTCGGCACCCTCCTCGGTCAGTGACCCGTAGCCGTCGAGGCTGGCGAAGACGTCGAAGGTGTAGGTGGCGGTCATGATGCCCTCCTTCGGGCCGCGGGCCGTCCGCCGTCCTGGTCGGGGCGATCCGTCCGCTACAGGTACAGACCCCTCAGGCGGCGGCAACTCATCGTGCCGGCGTCCGGCGGCGCCCCCGACAACCGGGACGTTGGCGCCGAGGACACCCGTAGACGGGGACGTTGGCGCCAATCCCACCGAACGAGTGCCGCGGGAAGGGGCGGTCGGCCAAGATGAGGACATGGCATCCGATCCCAGCACCGCACCGACCGACGCAGCACCGCGCCCGACCCGCACCGGGGTCTGGGCCACGATCGGCGAGCCGCGGCTCGCGGCCGCCCTCGAGGCCACCGGCTTCGACTGGGTATGCCTCGACGGCCAGCACGGGCACTTCGACGACCGCGCGGTCCGCGAGACGCTGGCGCTGCGGGGGAAGCCGGCCGCCACGGTCCTGACCCGCGTGCTGCGCAACGACGTGGGGCTGATCGGCCGCGCACTGGACGCCGGCGCGGACGGCGTCATCGTGCCGATGGTGCAGTCGGCCGCCGAGGCGGAGGACGTCGTCCGGGCCGCGCACTACTCCCCGCGCGGCGCCCGCAGCTTCGGTCCGATGCACGGCGCGGCGTACGGCACGACGACCGGGCTGCCGGGACGCGCGATGTCCGCGGTCATGGTCGAGACCCAGGTCGCGCTCGACGCCGTCGACGACATCGCCCGCACGCCCGACCTGGACATGATCTTCGTCGGCCCGTTCGACCTGTCGCTCGCGCTCGGCCGCGACATCGACGACGTCCTGGCCGACCGATCCCCCGACGCGCCGCTGCCTCGGGTGGTCGCGGCGTGCCGCGCGGCGGGGATCGTGCCCGGGGCGTTCGCCGGCGACCCGCGGCGGGCCCGCGCGATCGTCGAGCACGGGTTCGAGTGGGTCGCCGTCACCAGCGACGTCGGTCTGCTGCACCTCGGAGCCGCCGAGGCCCGCCACCAGCTCGGATGACCGGGCCGATTCCGGCCCGTTGTGTTGTTGCGACTTCGGGCGACGACGCCCGAAG
>NZ_WBKP01000011.1 GCF_009602465.1 Cumulibacter manganitolerans
TCATCAGGTGCCGCCGGCTGTACCGGTCGAGCAGGACGCCGACGAACGGGCCGATCAACGAGTACGGCAGCAGCGTCGCCGCGATGCTGGACGGCGTGCGCCGCGGACGCACCGATGCCGCGCGCGGTGACGTGCCCGACCCGACGCTGGACGGGCCCGAGGTGGTCGCGGTGGAGCGGGCCTGGGAGTCGCTCAGCGAGCTGCTGGACGCCACTGCCGGCGAGGACCGCGAGCAGACGCTGCTGCGGCTGGCCCTGCTGCTCGCCAGCAAGGTCGACGGGCCCGGGCTGGCTGCCGCGATCGAGGCCGCCCGGCCGGCACGCTGACCCCGGACACGACCTGCGGCGTACTTCGGTACCGAAGTACGCCGCGAGTCCGCGGTCCCGGCGATCAGTGCAGCTCCTGGCCCTTCGTCTCGGGGGTCATGAACATCATCAGCACGGCCGAGACGACCAGGAAGGCGGTGGCGACCACGAACGTCCAGACGTAGCCGAGCTGCGGGAACAGCCACGCGCCGAACGCCACCGGCACGATGGCCGCGGCGAACCGGCTCATGCTCGAGGCCCAGCCGAAGCCGGAGGCGCGCAGCTCCGTCGGGTACAGCTCGGAGACGTACGCGTAGATGGCCGGGATGCAGAACTCGATGACGATGCCGAAGGCCAGGATCCAGAACTTCGCCGGCCCGGGGGCGTCGATGTACGTCGCGAACAGGATGAGGGTCGCGGCCGTCAGGACGGCGGAGCCGAAGATGACCGGCTTGCGGCCGAACCAGTCGACGAGGTACGCGGACGCCAGCACGCCGACGATACCGACCGCGGTCACCCCGGTGGTCACCATGAACGCCACGTACTCCGAGTACTTGGTGTCGCGGAGGATCTTCGGCAGCCAGATCAGCGCCCCGTAGTACACGAACAGCACCGAGGAGAACAGCATCCAGGAGACGAAGGTGCGGCTGGCGCTGAACCGCCACAGCTGGACGACCTTCTCGGACGCCGCCTTGGGCCCACGCGCCTCGACGCGACCCGGCTCGTCCATGACGTAGTCCTGGGCGGGGGCGCCGGTCCGGACGATCATGTCGTCGATGATCGCGCGGGCCTCCTGCTCCCGGCCGTGACGCTGCAGGTACATCGGCGACTCCGGGATACCGCGCCGGATCCACACCACGAGGAGCGCCGGCAGCACCATGAACAGCAGCTGGTAGCGCCAGTTCTGGATGCCCTGCGCAGTGAGGAAGGCGGCGACGAGGCCGCACAGCGTGCCACCGACCGGCCACCAGGCGTCCATCGCCGTGAGCACGCGGCCGCGCACCCTCGCCGGCGTGAACTCGCCGACGATCGCGTAGTCGACGGGGATGGTGCCACCGAGACCGATGCCGGTCAGGAACCGCAGGATCAGGAAGACCTCGTAGTTGGGGGCGGCCGCGCTGAGCAGCGACAGCAGCGAGAAGGCGAGCAGGCAGTAGGTGAAGATCTTCTTGCGCCCGTAGACGTCCGCGAGGCTGCTCAGCGTGATCGCGCCGATCGCCATGCCGATGATGTTCATCGTGCCGAGCACGCCGAGCTGGGCCGCGCTCAGGCTCCACTCGGTGGCGATCAACGGGAAGATGAAGGCGTTGAGCAGCACATCCCACGCGTCGAACATGAAGCCCAGACCGCCGACGACGAAGATCTTCCCCTGCACACCCCACTTCCACGGGAGCTGTTGGACGACCTGTGTGCCGGTCAGTGCGGCTCGGGCGGTTGTCATCGTGCGCCTCCGAAGATGTGATCCGTCCCATAACGTTCTCACAGGTATACCAAGTGATATACCAAATGGGAAGGCATCGCCTCGGAAGCGCTACGTGGGCTGCTCGATGGGGGCGCCGAGGATGTGCTTGCGGATCGCGGCGGTCACCTTCGCCTTGTCCCGTTTCCGCAGCGCGGCGATGATCTGGCGGTGCTGGCGGGCGGACTCGGCGTGCGAGCGGACGACGTGCGGCCCGTCGCCCAGAGCGCGCCAAAGGAGCTTCACGAACGACATCAGCAGCGGGCTCTCCGCGATGGCGCAGATCTCCATGTGGAACTGCTTGTTCAGCTCTCGGTACTGGTCGTCGATCTTCCCGAGGGCGCGCATCTGGTCGTCGATCGCCGCCAGATGGGCGATCTGATCATCGCGGATGACGTCGCACGCGAGCTCTGCGGCAAGAGACTCGAGGGCGGCGCGGATCGCAAAGTTCTCGTTCCAGCGCCCGGCGCGGGCCTCGGCGACGATGGAGCCCTTGTGCGGGTCGTTGGAGACCAGGCCCTCGGATTCCAGGCGCCGCAGCCCTTCACGGACCGGCGTCTGGCTGACCCCGAAGCTCGCGGCGAGGTCACGCTGCCGGAGGGCGGCCCCGGGCTGGACGTCGCCGGCGACGATCATCTCGCGAAGCTTCGCGGTCACCATGTCCGCCTTCGAGTTGTAGACCATCAACCGGTCGCCCGTCCTTCATCAGTCGTACAAGGCCTCACGCTGCAGAATACCGACGACCGTCGGCTAGCCAGGCCGATCTGTGGCAGGTGTGCCGGATCCGATACGCGCGAGGATCTCGGCCGGGGTGATCGGGAGACGGGTGATGTCGGGCCGCACGCCCGGGAGGCTGCCGAGCGCGTCGCGCACCGCCGACGCGAGGCATCCGCCGGCCGCGGTGAGGCCGCCCTCTCCCGCGCCGCGGACGCCCAACGGGTTGGTGCGGGCCGGGTGGTCGGCCAGCACCAGCACGTCCAGCCGAGGAACCTCACAGGCCGTCGGCAGCAGGTAATCCATGAACGTGGCGCTCTGCGGCTGGCCCGCGTCGTCATACCGGAACTCCTCCAGGAGCGCCCCGCCGATGCCCTGCGCCATCCCCCCGTACAGCTGGCCCTCGATCAACGTCGGGTTGACGGCGACACCGACCTCGTAGACGACGAGGTAGCCGTGCACCTGCACGTTCCCCGTGCCGGGGTCGATCTCCACGAGGGCGATGTGCGCCCCGTACGGGTAGGTCATGTGGTCGACGGTGAACCGGGCCCGGCGGCGCAGGCCCGGCTGCTCGTCGGGACGCAGGTGCGGTGAGGCCGGACCCGCGGCGGCGGACAGCTCGCTGTAGCTGCAGCGCTTCCCGGCATCCGTCTTGTGGCGGACGCCGGTATCGTCGAGCAGCAGCTCGTCCGGGGGCGCCTCGAGCAGCCGCCCCGCCAGCTCGATGAGCCGATCCGCCACCTCCTGACAGGCGGCGCGCACGGCGTTGCCGGCGACGACGGTCGACCGGCTCGCCCACGAGCCGGTGCCGAAGGGCTGCTCCGCCGTGTCGCCGTTGACGACGTCGATCCGATCGATGCCGACGGGGATCACGTCGGCGGCGATCTGGGCCAGTGCGGTCTCGATGCCTTGTCCCAGGGAGGTTCCGCCGGAGTACACCCGCACCCGACCGGTGCGGGTCATCTCGGCGTCCGCCGACTCGTAGGGCCCGAGCCCGCTCTTCTCCATGAACATCGCGACGCCGAGCCCCATCACTCGACCGTCCCGGCGGCCGGCGGTCACGGCGTCCGGCCAGCCGAGCCTCGTGGCGCGATCGAGCGCCGCCTGGAACAGCCCCGGGAAGTCGCCCTCGTCGATGACCATGTCGGTACCGAGGGTCCCGAGTTCGCGCGCATGCGGCAGCTCGGTGGGCACCAGCAGGTTGGTGCGGCGTAGCTCGACCCGGTCGATGCCCAGCTCGGCGGCGGCCTTGTCGAGCAGCTGCTCGCGGGCGGCGGTGCCCTCGAATCGCCCCGGTCCCCGGTAGGTGCCGCAGGGCGTCTTGTGCGACAGCGCGACCCGGGCGCGGGCGTGATACGCGGGAACCCGGTACGGGCCGGGCAGCATCGCGATGGTCAGCTCGGGGACGATGATGCCGTGGGTCCGCGCGTACGCGCCGTTGTCCTGGATGACGTCGGCGCGCAGGCCGAGGATCTCGCCGTTCTTCTTGAGGGCCACGGAGAGCCGGTGGCGCTGCTGACGGCTGTGGTTGACCGAAACCAGGTGCTCCTGGCGGTCCTCGGCCCACGACACCGGCCGCCGGTTGCGCAGTGCCAGCCAGGGGATCAGGAAGTCCTCCGGATAGAACTCCCCACGCACGCCGAAGCCGCCGCCGGCGTCGACGGCATGCATCCGGATCCGCTCGTCGTCCAGGCCGAGCATCTCGGCCAGCACGCGGCGGTTGAACACCGGCACCTTCGTGGAGCCGAAGATCTCCAGCTCGCCGGGGCCGACCGGGTCGGCCACCAGCGTGCGCGGTTCCATCGGCACCGCGCTGTGCCTGCCGATGTCGAAGGTCAGCGACGTGATGTGATCCGCCGCGTCGAAGGCGTCCGCGACGCGGCCGTAGGACATCGTGAAGTCCGCTGCGATCGTGACGTCGTCCGCCGGTCCGGTGGTGTCCAGCACGACCGGCAGCTCGTCGATGTCGACGACGACCAGCTCCGCGGCGTCCTCGGCGACGTAGGCGTCCTCGGCGAGCACGACCGCGATCGGCTCACCGACGTAGCGCACCTCCTCCGTGGGCAGGATCGGCTGGAGGTACTCGGTCAGGTCGACGTCCTGGACCTTGAGCCGCACCGGGATGCGCAGCGGCCGGGGCAGATCGGCGCCCGTGACGACGTCGACCACGCCGGGTAGCTGCTTCGCCTCCGTCGCGTCGATTGAGACGAGCCGGCCGTGGGCGATGCCGGACCGCACGACGCGCGCGTGCAGCATTCGCGGTCGTTGCACGTCGTGGCCGAACCGGCCCTCGCCGCGCAGCAGCCGGCGGTCCTCCTTCCGGCCGACGCGCGCGCCGACGTACGTCGACGGCAGTGACTGCGCCCGGGTGCCGGTCGTCGTCATGGCTGGACGGGCCCGGCCTGCTGGGCCGTGGCGACCTCGTGGATCGCGTCCACGATGCCCTGGTAGCCGGTGCATCGGCAGAGGTTCGAGGCGACCACTTCCCGGATCTCGGTCTTGTCGGCCGCCGGACGACTGGCGAGGTAGGACTCCGCCAGCATCAGGAAGCCGGGTGTGCAGAAGCCGCACTGCAGCGCGTGATGCTTCGAGAACGCCTGCTGCAGCGGGGACAGCTGCTCGCCGTCGGCGAGGTCCTCCACCGTGCGCACCTGCTTGCCGTCGGCCTGGACGCCGAAGACCAGGCAGGCACGCACCGGTTCGCCGTCGAGCAGCACCGTGCACGCGCCGCAGATGCCGTGCTCGCAGCCGAGGTGCGTGCCGGTGAGGCCGAGGTCCTCGCGGAGCATGTCGGCGAGGGTGCGCCGGGACTCGACCACGAGCTCGTGCTGCGTGCCGTTGACCTCGGTGGTGATCAGATGCAGGTCTCTCATGCCGTCTCCTCGCTCGTCGAGCCGTCGCCGTGCAGGGCGGCGCGCACCTGGTGCGGGAGCACCGGTATGCAGTCGAGCTGCGCCCCGGTGCCCCGCAGGGCGTCGTTCACCGCCGACAGGACCGCGGCGGGGGCGCCGATCGTGCCGCCCTCGCCCATGCCCTTGGCGCCGAGTGGATTGCCGTCGTTGCGGGTCTCCAGGTGGTGGATGCTGATCTCCGGGATCTCGCACGCGGTCGGCACCAGGTAGTCCATGAAGGAGCCGGACAGCGGCTGGCCGTCGTCGGCGTACTCGAGGTGCTCGAGCAACGCACAGGCGATGCCCTGCGCGACGCCGCCGCGCACCTGCCCGTCGACGATCATCGGGTTCACCACGACCCCGCAGTCCTCGACGACGATGTAGTCCTCGACCTGCACATGGCCGGTTCCCTCGTCGATGCGCACGAGCGCGGCGTGCGTCGCGTTCGAGAAGCACCCGTCCGGGTCGCTCTCACCGCGCGCCTCCAGAAGGTGGTCGGGCTGGTCGGGATGCTCGTGGGCGCGGAAGTGCACGCGGGCGGCGAGCTCGCTGATCGGCACGACGACGTTGTCGATCACGGCGTTCCCGTCGCGCAGGGAGATGTCGCGCGGGTCCGCCTCCAGCACGTCGGACGCCACCCGCTTGAGGCTCTCGGCGAGGGACACCGACGCGTTGCGGATCGCCGTCCCGCCGATGACCAGGCTGCGGCTGGCGAACGTTCCCCAGCCGTAGCTGCTCAGATCGGTGTCGCCTTGGCGGATGCGCACCTCGTCCGGGGTGATGCCCAGCTGGTCGGCGACGATCTGCGCGAACGTCGTCTCGTGGCCCTGCCCGTGCCCACAGGTTCCGGTCGTCACCGTGACGTGGCCGGTGGGGTCCATGCGCACGTGCGCGACGTCGTAGCCGGGCGTCATGCCCATGCGCCGGGCTCCCATCGTCGGTGTGCCGTACGCCGAGCGCTCGGAGAAGCACGCGATGCCGATTCCGTAGCGCTCACCGGCGGCCGGTTGCGCCGCGCGGCGGCGCCATCCCGCGTCGTCGATCGCCGCTTCGCATCTCTCGAGCGACTCCAGGTAGGACCCCGGCTCGTACGTGATGAGATTCGGCCCCGTGTAGGGAAACTCGGTGATCAGGTTGCGCCGCCTGATCTCGATCGGGTCCAGCCCGAGGCGGGCGGCGGCCTTGTCCATCAGCCGCTCCATCACCAGCACGATCTGCGGCCGCGAGACGCCGCGATACGGAGCCGTAGGGCACTTGGCGGTCGTGTAGCCGCGCCCGCGGGCGGCGTACCGGCCGACGCGGTAGACACCCGGCAGCTCGGTGCAGGCCATCAGCGGCTCGACACCACAGGTGAACGGGTAGGCGGAGTACGCGCCGATGTCCGCCTCGACGTCGGCGTCGATCGCGGTCAGTCGACCGTCGGCGTCGAACCCGGCCCGGACCCGGTAGCGCTGCTCGTGCCCGGTGAACGACGCGGTGAGGCTCTCGACCCGGTCCTCGCTCCAGCGCACCGCGCGACCGAGCCTGCGCGCCGCGGCCGCGGCGACGACCTCCTCGCGGCCGACGACGCACTTCAGGCCGAAGCCGCCGCCGACGTCCGGGGCGATGACCCGGATCCCGTGCTCGGCCACGCCCAGCGCCTGCGCGATGCCGCTGCGGACCTGATGCGGTACCTGCGTCGAGAGGTGCACCACGAGTTGCCCGCTGCGGCGATCGACGTCCGCGACGACGCTGCGGCACTCCATCGGCGCGGCGTTGACGCGCGCCGACCGGAACCCTTCCTCCAGCACGAGGGCGGAGTCGGCGAGCGCCTGCTCGATGGACTCGTCCTCGAACATCTGCAGATCGACCAGCACGCCGTCCGGGGCCTCGTCGTGGAGGGGGTGCCGGCCAGCATCGTCGATCGACACCGGCGCCGGGTGCGCATCGATGTCGACCAGCACCGCGTCGGCGCCGTCCTCGGCGCAGTAGGGGTCCTCGGCGAGGACGACGGCGATCGGCTCACCGCAGTACCGCACCCGGCTCGAGGCGAGCAGCGGCATGTCGGTCGCCACGAACCCCGGGCGCTCGAGCACGGCGCGCAGCCGTGGATCTCCCAGATCCGCGGCCGTGAGCACCGCGTGGACGCCGGGCACCTCGAGGGCGGGCGCCACGTCGATCGAGAGGATCGTGCCGGCGGCGATCGCGGAACGGACGAACGCCGCGTGCAGCGCGTTCGGCGCCTGGACGTCGTCGGTGAAATGGCCGGCTCCGCGCACCAGCCGGTCGTCCTCGCGCCGCGGCACACGCTGCCCGACCCACGTCTGCGGCGCGGTGCGGGCGGTGGTGGTCATGGTCGGTCCCCGGTGCCGGTCGCCTCGGCGAACGCGCGCTCGATCATCGTGGCGGCAAGGGATCGCCGATACGACGCGTCGCCGTGCAGGTCGCTGGGTGGGTCGATGAGCTCGGCAGCGGCCCGCGCCACCGCCCGGAACGTGGCGCTCTCGGCCGGCCGGTCGGCGGCGACCGCGTCGAGCTCGGCGCTCCGGAACGGCTCCGAGGCGACGCCCCCCAGCACGACCGCAGGATTCGTGATGACGCCGTCGACGTCGTCGTAGGCCACGGCGGCCGAGCAGATCGCGAAGTCCCCCCTGCGTTGCGCGTACTCCGTCAGCGCGGCATTGCCGCGAGGTCTCGGGAACCGCACCTCGGTCACGATCTCACCCGGCTCGATGCTGGTGGTCATGAAGCCGGTGAACCAGTCCGCGGCGGCGGTCACGCGGCTCCCGTCGGGGCCGAGGGTCACGATCTCGGCGTCCAGCAGCAGCGCGATCAGGCACCACTCCGCCGACGGGTCGGAGTGCGCGATGCTGCCGCCCATGGTTCCGCGGGTCCTGATCGGGTAGTGGCCGATGTGCTTCGCGGCACGCGGCAGTACGGCGAAGCCGTCGTGCAGGGCGGCGTCCGTGCTCGTCTCGATGGTGCGGTGGCGCGTCAGTGCGCCGATGCGCAAGGCATCCCCGTCGCGCCGGATGTAGTCGAGCTCGCGCACGCCGTTCACGTCCACCAGCGCGCTCGGGCGAGCGAGCCGGAAGTTCATCATCGGAGCCAGGCTCTGCCCGCCGGCCAGCACCTTGGCATCCTCGTCGAGCTCGCCGAGCAGCTCGACCGCCTCAGCGGCGGTGAAGACTCGGTGGTACTCGAAAGCTGCTGGTTTCATGCGCGCCTCCGTACGAGGATCGGGCTGAGAATTTGGTATACCATACGCACGACTCGACCGGCAGCGAAAGGACCCAGCATGATTCGAGCGCAGGTCGACGACTGGCACGGCGCGCGCCGGTTTCGCCTGGACGATCCGCCGCGACGGAACTCGCTGGACCTCGCCACGGTGCAGGCGCTGCGTGACGAGCTGCGCGGGACGCCGGATGCGCCGTTCGTCCTGGGCAGCGCCGCCGACGGAGTGTTCTGCGCCGGCGCCGATCTGAAGGCCGACCGCAGCGAACGGGCTCGCACGAGCGACACGTTGTACGAGGTCTACGAGCTGATCATCACCCGACCCGGTCCGGTGCTGGCGGTCGTCGACGGCCTGGCGGTCGGGGGAGGGGCGCAGCTGCTCGCCGCGGCCGACGTGCGCGTCATCGGCGCGCGCGCCCGCATGCGGTGGGTCGGCGCCGGGCACGGTCTGGTCGTCGGCGCCTGGATCCTGCCGGCGCTGGTCGGCCGGTCCGTGGCGACCGAGCTCGCCCTCACGTCCCGATGGACCGCCGCCGACGGCCTGGTGGCCCGCGGACTGGCCGGCGAGATAGCGAAGGACCCGGGGGAGCAGGCCGCCGGTCTCCTCGGCCACCTGGCGACCCTGGATGCCCGCGCAGTCGCCGACTTCAAGTCGATGACCGCCGTCCCCGACCTGGTGGACCGGCTGCGCCATGAGCGACAGCGGAATGCCGACTGGGACGGGAAAGCGGCCTTTCCTCCGCGGGGGCTTGCGGAACCGCAGTGAGAGTGTGACGATCTGGTATACCAAAGTGGTATACCATCTGCCGAACGGAGCACGCTGTGGATCTCAATCTCGCCGGGCAGGTCGCCTTCATCACCGGAGCCAGCAAGGGCATCGGCTACCAGGTGGCGAAGCATCTCGCCGAAGAAGGCGTCAGCTGTGTCATCACCGGGCGCGACGACGACAACCTCCAGGCTGCTGCCCGGGAGCTGAGCAGCGCGACCGGCCAGCAGGTCATCGGCCTGGCCGGCGACATGAGCAAGAGCGAGGACGTCGAGGCGTGTGTCGCCAAGACCCTCGAGCAGCTGGGGAAGATCGACATCCTGGTCACCTGCGCCGGAAGCTCGCCCGGCGGGTTGCTCGAGGAGCTCACCGACGAGCAGTGGCATGCATCGCTCAACCTGAAGTTCATGGGCTACGTGCGCTCGGTGCGCGCCGTCGTCCCGCACATGGTCGAGCAGGGCAAGGGCACCATCGTGCTGGTCGTCGGCAACGACGGTCTCAAGCCGAGCTTCTGGGAGATGACCGCCGGTGCGGCGAACGCGGCAGACCTGAACTTCGCCTCGTCGATCGCCGACCAGTACGGACCCAAGGGGGTGCGGGTCAACACCGTCAACCCCGGACCCGTCGACACCGACCGCTGGGACACCCTGGAGAAGGCGTTCGCGCGCGATATGGGGGTCACGCAGGACGAGGCGCGCAAGGCCGCGGAGCGGTCGGTGCCCCTGGGGCGCATCACCCAGCCGGAGGAGGTCGCGGCCCTGGTCACCATGCTGTGCTCGGACCGGGTGGGCGCCGTGCACGGTGCGCACATCCCGATCGACGGGGCGCAGCGCAAGGCCTTGATGGAGCGCTGAGCAAGCGATGCGGCTGCACAGCTCGTTCGTGATCGGCCGCGGGGTCGATGAGGTGCTCGACGCGGTCCTCGACCTCGAGCGCGCGAGCGGCTGCGTGCCGGGCGCGCGGGTTGTGGGCACCCACGGAGCCGAGCACGTCGAGGGCGAGCTGAGGCTCAAGGTCGGGCCGCTGGTCGCCACCTACGCCGGATCCGCGCAGCTGCAGGACATCAGCCGGCAGGACAGGACGTTCGCGCTGCGGGCGCGTGGGCGCGAGATGAACGGTCTGGGACCGGCCGACGCCCTGGTGCGGGTGCGGCTCAGCGCAGCGGACGGCGGTACGCGCGTGGACCTCGACACCGACCTCAGCATTCGCGGCAAGGCCGCGGAGTACGGCCGTGGCGCGATCGGTGAGCTGGCCGAGAGGGGCAGCGCAGAGCTCGCCGCGAACCTCGAGCGGATGATCGCGGAGCGGGCGGCCGAGCGGACCGAACCGGCGACCCCGGCCGGCACGTCACCGGCGCCGCCGGCGGACGCCGAAGGCACCCCGCCCGGCCGACCGGCCCGCGCGACGCTGGTGGCGATCGCCGGCCAGGTCGTCGCGGCGGCCGTCGCGGCCACCGCCGCCGCGTACGTCGTGGTACGGCTGGCCGGGAGGCGCCGCTAGCGCGGGGCTGACCACGACCGCGCCGTCGGCGCGGTCGAACGGAAGGACGAAGCATGGCATTCACCACCACGGACGACGGCGTGCGCCTCTACTACGAGGAGCAGGGCAGCGGCACGCCGATCGTGTTCATCCACGAGTTCGCCGGCGACCACCGGTCGTGGCCGCACCAGATGCGGTACTTCTCCCGCGGCTACCGCTGCGCGACCTACGGCGCCCGAGGCTACCCGCCGTCCGCCGTACCCGAGGATCCTGCGGCGTACGGCCAGCATCGCGCCGCCGACGACGCCGTGGCGATCCTGGACGCGCTGGGTGCCGAGAAGGCCTTCTTCGTCGGCAACTCCATGGGCGGCTTCGCGGCCCTTCATGTCGGGCTGCGGCACCCCGACCGGGTGCTGGGCATCGTGTCGTCGGGTTGCGGATACGGCGCCCACCCCGACAAGCAGGACGGCTTCCGCGCCGAGAGCGAGACGATCGCCCAGGCCTTCGAGAACGAGGGTGCGGAGGCCATGTCGGAGTGGTACGGCGTCGGGCCGGCCCGCGTGCAGTACCAGGCCAAGGACCCACGCGGGCACGCCGAGCACGTCCGGGTGCTCGCCGAGCACAGCAATCTGGGGGCGAGCCTGACGATGCGCGCCGTGCAGAAGTCCCGTCCGTCGTTGTACGACCTGCGCGACCAGCTCGCCGCCATGTCGCTTCCGCTGCTCGTGATAGCCGGCGACGAGGATGACGGCGTCCTCGATACCGACCTGATGCTCAAGCGCACGGTGCCGCGCTGCGGTCTCGCGGTGCTGCCGCGCTCGGGGCACGTGACGAACCTGGAGGAGCCGGAGCTCTACAACCGGCTGCTGGAGTCGTTCTTCACGCAGGTCGAGCACGGCGGATGGGGACCTCGGGACCCGCGGTCCATATCCGGCTCCACGACCGGGGCGAAGTAGCCCATGGGCACCGCGCTGCCGCTGGACGGCGTGAAGGTGGTCGACTTCAGCCAGTTCCTCGCCGGGCCGTACTGCACGATGCAGCTGGCGGATCTCGGCGCGGACGTGATCAAGGTGGAGCGCCCCGGCGGCGGCGACGACGCGCGAGACATGGGGCCTCGCGTGGCGGGTGAGAGCTACTCGTTCCAGGCGCCCAACCGCAACAAGCGCTCGATCGCCATCGACCTGCGCGGCGACGCCGGCCGGGGTCTGGCCCGCGAGCTGATAGCCGGCGCGGACGTCGTGGTGGAGAGCTTCCGGCCGGGCGTGGCCGACCGTCTCGGCATCGGGTACGCAGCGGTCGGGCCGGCCTCGCCCGACCTGGTCTACTGCTCGATCAGCGGGTTCGGGCAGACCGGGCCGATCAGCCGCCGACCGGGATTCGACATCATCGCCCAGGGGATGGGCGGGTTCATGCGGATGACGGGCGAGCCCGGCGGAGCGCCGGTCAAGGTCGGGGTCGCGATCACCGACCTGGCCGCCGGCCTGAATGCGAGCATCGCGATCCTCGCCGCCTACGTGCACCGGCTGCGCGGCGGATCCGGGCAGTACATCGACATCTCCCTGCTGGACGCCGGCATCGGGCTCACCGTCTGGGAGTCGGCCGCGTACTTCGGCGGTGGGGAGGACGCGACCGCGACCGGCTCCCGTCATCGCAAGATCGCTCCCTATCAGGCGTTCCCGACGTCCGACGGGTACGTGACGGTGGGGGCGAACAACCAGAAGCTCTGGGAGGTCTTCTGCACGCAGGTGCTGGAGAGGCCGGACCTGCCGCAGCGCACCGAATACGCCACGGTCACCGACCGCATCACCCGCGTCGACCAGCTCGAGGCGGAGCTCTCCGCGGTGCTGCGCGAGCACCCGACGGAGCACTGGGCGGCCCGGCTCGACAGCGCCGGCGTCCCCGGCGGGCCGGTGCTCACGTACGCCGAGGCGATGCAGCAGGAGCAGGTGCTCCGCCGAGGCATGGTCGCGCAGGTGCCGCACCCGACGATCGGCGATGTGCGGGTGCTCGGGCCGGTCGCGAAGATGTCCCGCACGACCCCTACGGTCCGTTCCGCGGCGCCGTTGCTCGGCGCCGACACCGACGCCGTGCTGGCCGAGATCGGCTACTCGAACGCCGATATATCGGCGTTCCGCGATGCCGGCACGGTCGCCTAGCAGCCGGCGCTAGCGCTGGACGTCGATCACCACGCGCGAGGGGTTGGCGACGTAGAACACCCGGAACGGCTTCTTGCCGTCGATCCCCAGCACCACCTGCGTCATGCCCTCGAAGGTGCCGTCGTTGAACACGCCCTTGATCGCGGTCGTGCCGGACGTCGCGATCGGGCCACCGGGCACCGTCGCCTGGCCGGGCTGGGGAATCGTGGTGCCGGTGAGCACGATCGAGATGATCGC
Source organism: Cumulibacter manganitolerans (assembly GCF_009602465.1). Lineage (NCBI taxonomy): Bacteria > Bacillati > Actinomycetota > Actinomycetes > Geodermatophilales > Geodermatophilaceae > Cumulibacter > Cumulibacter manganitolerans. Next base: position 13,221 of record NZ_WBKP01000011.1, read on the forward strand.
GCTACCGCCGGGCGAGATCGCCGCTCCGGAGCCCTGGCGCGAGGCGGCGTCGACGTACTTCGCCTCCCAGCCTGGCTTTCCCGGCCCGGTGAACTCCAGCACCACACGGTCGAAGCCCGGCTGGACGCCGCTGCGTACGGCGGTCAGCACCAGCGCCGCATCCGTCGTGGCGGTCGCGGTGTCCGGGCTGGTGTCCGCCACGAACGGTGCATCGCTGCCCTGCGGGCTGGCCGACGCGTCGGTCGAGGACGACTTTGCGGCCGTGCCGCTCGTGGCCGCTGCCGAGCCCTGCGAACCGCTGGTCGCCGGTGCGCTCGAGGACGAGGTCCGCGAGGCGGACGACGCCGAGCCGGACGCACCCGGTGTCCCGGACGGCTCGCTCGCGCATCCGGCGAGCACGCCCGCCGCCAGCCCGAACGCCGCGGCTGCGCTCACCGATCGACGCACGACGTTGCTGCTCATGAGGTGCTCCCTTCGCGGGGTGGGAATCCACCGGCCTTGCCCAGCAGGGCGGGCGTGTCGTGCTGCAGCTCGCCGGCCAGGAAGGCAGCGACCGAGGTGACCGCCTCCAGGTCGATCCCGGTGCGGTAGCCCATCCGGTGAGCGAGATACAGCAGGTCCTCGGTGGCGATGTTGCCGGTCGCGGCGGGCGCGAACGGGCAGCCGCCGATGCCGCCGGCGCTCGCGTCGAGGACGCGCACCCCCGCCTGCAGCGCCGCGTACGCGTTGGCGTACCCCGTGTTGCGGGTGTTGTGGAAGTGCCCGCGCAGCCGGACGCCGTCCCCGACCTCGTCACGGATCGCGGTGAACAGCCGGGTCACCTCGGTCGGCACCGCCACCCCGATGGTGTCGCCCAGCGCGATCTCGTCGACGCCGGCACGGGCGGCCCGCGCGGCCAGGCCCACCACGACCTCCGGGTCGACCTCGCCGTCGAACGGGCAGCCGAAGGACGTGGTGATCGTGATCGAGACCGGGATCGCGGCCTGCCGCACCTCGGCGATGACCTGCTCGGCCTCGCTGATGATCGCCTCGACGCTGGAGTTCTGGTTGCGTTGCGCGAACCCCTCGGAGGCACTCGCGACGACGTTGACCTCGTCGACGCCGGCCGCCTGGGCGCGAGCCCAGCCCCGGGAGTTCAGCACCAGGCCGATGTAGGAGACGTCGTCCCGCCGCGGAACCGCCTCCATGACCGCCTCGGAGTCGGCCATCGCCGGCACCAGCTTCGGGTGCACGAAGGAGGCGGCCTCGATGCGCCGTACCCCCGCGTCGACCAGCTGCTCGATGAGCGACACCTTCGCGCCGGTGCTGAGCAGGGTCTTCTCGTTCTGCAGGCCGTCGCGTGGCGAGACCTCCACGATGGAGAGCTGTTCTGGCATAGGCCGATCGTAGAGGGAATTAACCGGCCCGACACGCGGGCCTGGGCGTGTCGACGATCAGCCGGCGAGACGTGGGCATAGGTTCAGCGGTGTACGGCCCACAATTGAACAGCAGTCCATGATGTCGATAACGCCTCCGCTCTCTAGGAGAACTACCCATGGCACCACGCGCGAGCTCCACTTCCAGCACGACCCGTCAGCCGGAAGGAGGACAGCGCCGGTGCTATGTGCTCGACACGAGCGTGCTGCTGTCCGACCCCTCCGCCCTGCGCCGATTCGGTGAGCACGAGGTCGTGCTGCCGATCGTCGTGATCAGCGAGCTGGAGGCCAAACGCCACCATCCCGAGCTGGGCTGGTTCGCCCGCGAGACGCTGCGGGTGCTCGACGACCTGCGGCACGAGTTCGGCCGGCTCGACGGCCCCACGCCGATCGGCGAGGACGGCGGCACGCTGCGGGTCGAGCTCAACCACGTCGACGCCGGCGTCCTGCCCAACGGCTTCCGCGACGGCGGCAACGACGCGCGGATCCTCGCGGTGGCGCTGAACCTGCGCGCCGAGGGCGAGGACGTCGTGCTGGTCACGAAGGACATGCCGCTGCGGGTCAAGGCCGCGGCCGTCGGCCTGCCCGCGGAGGAGTACCGCGCCATCGGCGCGGTCGAGACCGGCTGGACGGGCATGCGCGAGCTGGAGATGACCGCCGAGCAGATCGACCACCTCTTCGAGTCGACGGTGATCGACCACGACGACGCGCGTGCGCTGCCCTGCCACACCGGAGTCGTGATCAACGGCTCGGGCAGCTCGGTGCTCGGGCGGGTGACCCCGGAGAAGCAGGTCCGGCTGATCCGCGGCAATGCCGAGGCGTTCGGGCTGCGCGGGCGGTCCGCCGAGCAGCGGATCGCTCTGGACGCGCTCCTCGACGAGAGCATCGGCATCGTCTCGCTCGGCGGCCGGGCCGGCACCGGCAAGTCGGCGCTCGCGCTCTGCGCCGGCCTCGAGGCGGTGCTCGAGCGCCGGGTGCACAAGAAGGTCATCGTCTTCCGCCCGCTGTACGCCGTCGGCGGCCAGGAGCTCGGCTACCTCCCGGGCACCGAGGGCGAGAAGATGAACCCCTGGGCGCAGGCGGTGTTCGACACCCTCGGCGCGGTGACCTCGCGGCAGGTCATCGACGAGGTGCTGCAACGGGATCTGCTGGAGGTGCTGCCGCTGACCCATATCCGGGGCCGGTCGCTGCACGACGCCTTCGTGATCGTCGACGAGGCCCAGTCGCTCGAGCGCAACGTGCTGCTGACCGTGCTGAGCCGGATGGGGCAGAACTCCCGCGTCGTCCTGACCCACGACGTGGCGCAGCGCGACAACCTCCGGGTGGGCCGGCACGACGGGATCAACGCGGTGATCGAGTCGATGAAGGGCCACCCGCTGTTCGCGCACTTTACGCTCAGCCGCAGCGAGCGCTCGCCGATCGCCGCGCTGGTCACCTCACTGCTGGAGGAGTACCCGGCCGTCTGATGCGCTCGCGGTGGCTTCTACCCCGATCGGACGCCGATAGCGGGGTGGAAGCCACCGCGCGTGCGGCGAGCGGGGCAGCACCCACCGCCACCGCCGGAGCCGCGCCGGGCTAGGCGAGCGGTGCCGGGTCGTCGTACAGGTCGTGGATCTTGCTCAGCCGGTGGCGCGCGTCGATCTGCCGGATCGTCCCGGACGAGTGCCGCATGACCAGCGACGACGTGTACGCGGCGCCGGCCTCGTAGCGCACGCCCTTGAGCAGCTCGCCGTCGGTGATGCCGGTGGCGCTGAAGAACACGTTCTCGCCGCGGACCAGGTCCTGGATGCCCAGCACCCGGTCCAGGTCGTGTCCCGCGTCGATCGCCTTCTGCCGCTCGGCGTCGTCCCGCGGCCACAGCTTGCCCTGGATCTCGCCGCCCATGCACTTCAGCGCGCAGGCCGCGATGATGCCCTCCGGCGTCCCGCCGACGCCCATGAGGACGTCGACCGCCGCACCGCGCTGCGCCGCGGCGATCGCGCCGGCGACGTCACCGTCGGTGATGAACTTGATGCGGGCGCCGGCCTGCCGGATGTCGTGCACGAGCTGCTCGTGACGGGGCCGGTCGAGCACGCAGACAGTCAGGTCGCGGACCGGGCGGCCCTTCGCCTTGGAGATGCTGGCCAGGTTGTCGGCCACGGAGGCGTTGATGTCGATCGCTCCGACGGCGTCCGGGCCGACGGCGATCTTCTCCATGTAGAACACCGCCGACGGGTCGAACATCGAGCCGCGGTCGGCCAGGGCCATCACAGCGATCGCGTTGGGCATGCCCTTGGCCATCAGCGTCGTCCCGTCGATGGGGTCGACCGCCACGTCGTACGCGTGCCCGCTGCCCGCGCCGACCTGCTCGCCGTTGAACAGCATGGGGGCGTCGTCCTTCTCACCCTCGCCGATGACCACGACGCCCTGCATCTCGACGGTCGCGATCAGCGAGCGCATGGCGTCGACCGCGGCACCGTCGCCGTCGTTCTTGCGCCCGCGGCCCACCCAGCGGGACGCCGCGAGGGCGGCCGCCTCGGTGACCCTGACGAGCTCCAGCGCGATATTCCGGTCGGGCGCGGACACCGAGGCTGACGTGGACGCATTCTCACCGGGCACGGCTTGATCTCCTTCACAGGCGGGCTTTCGTCCATCCTATTGGGTGGGGCCCCGGCGAACGCGGTCCGCCACTGTCGGCATGATGGTTCGGTGGCAGACACCCAGCCGTACCGGCCTCGCAAGCGCGGATTCGAGTCGTTCAAGGACATGATGTGGTCGTTGATCCCCATCGTCGTGCTCGTGCTCGGGTTCGTCTACTTCTGCGGGCCGCGTGACTCCCAGGTCAGCACCGTCGATCCGCGCGGCGACGTCCGCGGCGCGGCGCAGGTGGTCGGCTACCCGCTGGTCGCGCCGGACTCGCTGAGCGAGGACTGGCGCTCGACGGCGTCGACGCTGCTGCGCAAGGACGGCGACGTGGTCGGCGTGTCGATCGGCTACCGGACGCCGAAGGACCAGCTGGCGCGGTACGTGATCAGCTCGGGGACCCGCGACGAGGTGATCGGCACCGCGCTCGCCGACGCGAAGGTGCGCACCGACCCCGACGGGTCGGCGGTCGAGCTGGCGGGGCTCGGCTGGGTGCCCGTACGGACCACCGCGGGACACGCGCTGGTCGCCCAGGGCGAGGGCTTCGTCGCGGTCGTCGCGGGCACCGCGTCGTACGCCGAGCTGCGCGAGCTCGCGGGTGCTGTGCAGCCGCCGGCCAAGGACGGGTAGCCGGCTACGACTCGTCGTCCTGCTGCACGTGCTCGATCGCAGCGTCGAGCCGTTCCTGTGCCCCGTCGAGCAGCCGCTGGCAGGCGTTCGCGAGCTTCTCGCCGCGCTCCCACAGCGCGATCGACTCCTCGAGGCTGATGCCGCCCGCCTCGAGCTTCTGGACGACCTCGCCGAGCGCCTGCCGGGCCTGCTCGTACGTCAGTCCGTCGGTCGGCTGGGTCATGTCTGCTCCTTCGGGTGGGTGTTCTCGACGACGAGGTCGATGCGGCCGTCGGTGACCAGCGCGCTCAGCCGGGCCTCGGGCCGGACGTCGGTGGTCGCGGTCACGACGCCGCCGTCGTCGGCGCGCTGCAGGACGGCGTAGCCCCGGCGCAGCGTGGCGGTCGGCGAGAGTGCGACTATCCGGGCGCGGGCGGCGGCCAGCGTCTCGCGCTCGATGGCCAGGTGATGGCCGGTGGCGCGACGGGCGCGCTCGCGGCCGCGCTCGATGTCGGCGCGGCGCTCGGAGATCATCGACTCCGGTGCGGCGAGCACCGGGCGCGACGTGAGCTGCTCGATGTGGTGGTAGCCGGCGTCGATGCTGCGCTGCAGCGCGGCGCGGATGCGCTCGCGGGCCTGCGCGATCCGGGCGTGCTCCTCCGCGACGTCGGGGACGATCCGCTTGGCGGCGTCCGTCGGCGTCGAGGCACGCACGTCGGCGACGTAGTCCAGCAGCGGCGCGTCCGGCTCGTGGCCGATCGCCGAGACGACCGGGGTACGCGCGCGGGCGACGGCGCGCACCAGCGACTCGTCGCTGAACGGCAGCAGGTCCTCGACCGAGCCGCCGCCACGGGCGATCACGATCACGTCGACGCTGGCGTCGGCGTCCAGCACGCGCAGCGCCCGGATCACCTCGCCGGCGGCCGTGGTGCCCTGGACGGCGACGTTGGCGACGGTGAACCGCACGGCGGGCCACCGCTTGCGGGCGTTGGTGAGCACGTCCTTCTCGGCCGCGCTGTCGCGCCCGGTGATCAGCCCGATGTGGCGCGGGAGGAACGGCAGCGTCCGCTTGAGCTCGGCGGCGAACAGTCCCTCGGCCTCGAGCGCCGTGCGCAGGCGCTCGATGCGGGCCAGCAGGTCACCGAGCCCGACCTGGCGGATCTCCTTCGCGCGCATCGAGAACGACCCACGCTGCGCCCAGAACTCGGCCTTGCAGTGCACGATCACCCGGTTGCCCTCGGCCAGGCCGCCGTCCACCGCCTGGATCACGCTGGTCTGCGCGGACACCGGCAGCGAGTACGGCGCCTCCAGATCCCGCAGCGTGAGGTAGGCGAGCTTGGTGCCCTGCCGGACGTTCAGCTGCGCCACCTGGCCCTCGAGCCAGATCGGTCCGAGCCGGTCGATCCACCCGGCGATCTTGGCGGCGATCACGCGTACCGAGTAGGGGTTCTCCGGTCCCCGTGAGGCAGCGGTCACCGGCTACTTCTGCAGCGTCTCGAGCCGCGCGCGCAGCATCTGGACGACGGCGTCGCGGGTCGCGTTGGCCTGCTCGTAGGCGATCAGCTCCTCGAGCTCGGCCGACTTCAGCGTCTTCAGCCGCGAGCGCAGCTGCGGGAGGGTGAGGGTGTCGAACTCCGGCAGCGACTGCGGCACCGAGGGCGCCGCGGGAAGCGCCTCGCGGGTGACCGCCTCCAGGGCCGGGGGCGAGGCGGCCTCGATCGCGGGCGGGGTCGCGTCCTCGACCGGAGCCGACGCGACGGGCTCGTCCTTCACCGGGGCGACCTGCTTGGCCGGTGCCCGCTTGGTGGCCGGTCCGGCCCTCTTCGCCGGAGCCGGCTTCGTGGTCGGCGCTGCCTTCTTCGCGGGCGCTGCCTTCTTGGCCGGCGCCGTCTTCTTGGCCGGCGCCGTCTTCTTCGCGGCGGCGCGACGCCGCGCGATCGGCAGCTCGTCGGTCTCCGGTTGCAGGTCGAACGCCGAGCCGGGGCCGAGCCCGGCCGACACCGGTCCGTGGCCGGGGGCCGCGGCAGGACGGGCGTCCGCCTCCGGGACACCGGCCAGACCGGCGGCCTCCTCCGGCAGGGACTGCGCCGGGAGGTCCTCGTCGAAGGTCGCCCACGGCGGGGCCTCGTCGGACGGCGGACGCAGCGAGCCCAGCAGCTCGTCACCCTTGGCGACCCACTCGGCGTACTGCTGCTGCACCCGCATCGAGCGGGCGGCGAGGCTGGTCAGCACGTGCGCGGGCAGCTCGGTGACCCGCTCGGGCAGCCCTCGGGCGTCCTCGATGGCGGTCACCGCGAGGCCGGCGATCGCCTTCAGCGGCGAGGGCAGGTCGGCGGCGAGGAGGGCGGCGAGCGACGGCGGCAAGGGAGTCTGGGCCATGCCTCTAGAGTGCACCATCGCCCGGAGCGCTGTCAGCGCGGCAGCGGCTCCCCGCGGTGCGTACCCTGGGAGCATGGACTCGCACGCACCCGATCTCACCGCGCAAGCCCTCGCTACCGACGTGCCCGCTGCCGACGGCAAGAAGATCCTGCTGGCCAATCCACGCGGCTACTGCGCCGGCGTCGATCGCGCCGTCGTGACCGTCGAGAAGGCCCTCGAGCTGTACGGCGCCCCGGTCTACGTCCGCAAGCAGATCGTGCACAACGTGCACGTCGTGCGCACCCTGGAGGAGCGCGGCGCGATCTTCGTCGAGGAGACCGAGGAGGTCCCGGAGGGCTCGATCGTGGTGTTCTCCGCGCACGGCGTCGCCCCGGTCGTGCATGAGGAGGCGAAGGTGCGCAACCTGAAGACGATCGACGCGACCTGCCCGCTCGTCACCAAGGTGCACCTGGAGGCGCGCCGGTTCGCCTCCGACGACTACGACATCCTGCTCATCGGCCACGAGGGCCATGAGGAGGTGATCGGGACGTCGGGGGAGGCGCCGGAGCACATCCACCTGATCGACGGCCCCGAGGACGTCGCGAACGTGCAGGTGCGCGACCCCGCGAAGGTCGTGTGGCTGTCGCAGACGACGCTGTCGGTCGACGAGACGATGCGCACCGTCGCCGCGCTGCGCGAGAAGTTCCCCGACCTGATCTCACCGCCGAGCGACGACATCTGCTACGCGACCCAGAACCGCCAGCTCGCGGTCAAGCGGTTCGCCGGCGACTGCGACCTGGTGCTCGTGGTCGGCTCGCGCAACTCCTCGAACTCGGTGCGCCTCGTCGAGGTCGCCCTGGAGTCGGGCGCCCGTTCGTCGTACCTGATCGACTACCCCAAGGACATCCAGCCCGAGTGGCTCGACGGGGTGCGCACGGTCGGCCTGACCAGCGGCGCGTCGGTGCCCGACGAGCTCGTGCGCGGCGTGATCGACGTGCTCGGCGAGCACGGGTTCCAGGACGTCGAGGTCGTCACCGAGGCGGAGGAACGGCTGACCTTCTCACTCCCGCAGGAGCTCAAGCGCGACCTGCGCGCCGCCGGACGCCGCTAGCCGCGCCGCCGGACGCCGCTAGCCGCGACCGGTCAGGAGCGCTCGCCCTTCTTCGAGGTGAGCAGCCGGATGCCCGCGATCAGCGCCGCCAGCCCGGTGGCGAGCGCCATCGCGGGGAACCCGCGGATGGCCAGGTCGGCGATGCTCGTCACCCGGATCGTGCGCGCGGACATCAGCAGCACGACGGTCGCCACCACGGCGTAGACCAGTGGCGGCGCGACGATGATCGACAGCAGGTCGCGCTTGCGGGTGACCAGCGCGGCGACCGCCGCGGCGAGGGTGAGCCCGATCGCGGTGACGACGCCGATCCGGTCGGTGAACAGGAAGTCGACGATCGCGCCCACCAGGCCGCCGACGACGATGAGGATGACGCCGCCGAAGCCGGCCATGATGAGGCGTCCACCGGACGTCGAGACGGCCTTGAGGTCGCGGTTCTCGCCCATCTCGGGCTCCACGCGCGTCGACTCGTCGTACAGCGGAGCGCGGGGTGCGCGGCGCACGGCGCCGTCCTCGGAGCGGCCCGCGTAGTCCGGATCCAGCCGCGGCCGCGGGCGGTCGCCGGCCGGCACGCCGGGACGTCGGACGGTGCTGCGCGTCGGGTAGTCGGCCTCGGAGGCACGCGCCCGCACGTCGCCGATGATCTCGCTGGCCGGCCGCCGGGTGCGGGGGGCGTCGGGCTCCGGTTCGCCGCGGCGGGTCCCGAACGAGTCGTCGACGAATCCGGGACGCACGGCCCACTTCGACCGCGGCGCAGCCGGGTCGTCGTCGGCTCTCCGGCGGGGCTCGTGCTCGTCGTTCACTCGGCAACCTGTCGGAATCGGTGGGCGGGGCGCTCCCAGGATAGTGCCGGGCGTGCGGGTTCCGTGTGACGCCGTGCCGCGGCCCTCTGTGTCGCTCACCCGGCTGCGGACGACCTCGGCGCCGACGTCGCGGTCCGATACAGACATCGGGGTCAGGTACAGACCGAGGACCGAGCACTCCACGGTCTGCGCACGAGCCCACCTCCTGGGCACAACTCCACCGTGACGTCAGCAGGACGGTCGAGCCGTGCCGTGCCGTGCCGTGCCGTGCCGAGACTAGGCGTGCCGCCGCTCGGGCATCGGGGACGGCGGGGCGGGGGCGTCCAGCGCGGGGTCGGTGAGCCCGGCGGCGGGCGGGTCGGCGAGGTGCAGCTCGCGCACCGACTGCTCGAGCTGGTCGGGCGTCTCGTGGTCGGTGCTGGTGACGCCGAGCTCGTGCAGCCTGCGGGAGGTGCTCAGCAGGTTGCGCTCCAGCGAGCCGACGGCCCGGTTGTAGTGCGTGACGCTGCTGGTGAGCGCCGCGCCGACCTTGGACAGGTGACCGGCGAAGATACCGATGCGCTGGTGCAGCTGCTGGCCGAGCGCGAGGATCTGCTGGGCCTCGCGGGCGACGGTGTCCTGCCGCCAGGTGTGTGCGACGGTGCGCAGCAGCGCGAGCAGCGTGGACGGCGTGGCGACGACGACGTTGCGGTCGAAGCCGCGCTCGAGCAGGGCGGGGTCGTGCTGCAGCGCCATCTGCAGGAAGGCGTCGCTGGGCAGGAACATCACGGTGAACTCGGGCGAGTCGTCGAGCGCGTCCTGGTAGCCCTTCGAGGCGAGGACGTCGATGTGCGCGCGGACCTGCTTGGCGTGCTCGCGCACCAGCCGGGCGCGTTGCTGGTCGTCGGCCTCGAGGGCCGCGATGAACGCGGTGAACGGCACCTTGGCGTCGACCGCCACGGACCGCTCGTGCGTGAGATGCACGACCAGGTCGGGGCGCAGCCGGCGCTCGTCGTTCGTGGCGGCGTACTGCTCGCTGAAGTCGCAGTGGTCGATCATCCCGGCCGACTCGACGATGCGCCGCAGCTGCATCTCGCCCCACCGGCCGCGCACCTGCGGGGCGCGGAGGGCGTTGACGAGCGCGGTGGTCTGGGTGCCGAGCGTGGCCTGCAGGGTGTGCATGGCGCGTACCTGCTCGCGCAGCTCGCCCTGCGCGCGGGCGCGCTCCTTCTCGCCGGTCTGCAGGACGCCCTCGACGCGGGCGAGGGTGTCGCGCAGCGGCCCGACGGCGGCGTCGACCTCGAGGGGTACGTCGGCGGGGGCCGAGCGGCGTCCGGCCCAGTAGCCGGCGGCGGCGCCGAGCGCGAGGCAGATGACGGCGATCAGCAGCACGATCAGGGTGAGTGCGTCCATGCCGCTGATGGTGCCCGAGCGCCCCGACAGGTTTCGCTCAGCGCGCCGAGCGCGGCGCCGGGTCGTACGCCGCCCACAGGTGCATGGTGACGTAGGAACGCCAGGGGGCGAAGCGGGCCGCGTGCGCGGCGAGGGCACGGGCGGCGCCGGGCATGCCGAGCGCCTCGGCCGAGCGGCGGACGATCAGGTCGCCGTCCAGCAGGATGTCGGGGTCGGCGAGCGCGCGCATCCGGACGTAGCCGACCGTCCACGGGCCGATGCCGTGCAGCGCCAGCAGCCGGTCGCCGGCCTCGGCGGGATCGACGTCCGGGCGCAGGTCGAGCTCCCCGCTGTCCACCGCGGCGCCGAGTGCGTTCAGGGAGCGTCCGCGCGAGCGTGGCATCGGAAAGGCATCGGGAGCCGCGGCGGCGAGGGCCGCCGGAGCGGGGAACAGGTGGGTGAGCCGGTCGTCCACGGAGAGCGCGGCGGGCAGCTCGCTGCCGTGTGCCGCGACGATCCGGCCTGCGAGCGCCGACGCGCGGGCGACCGAGATCTGCTGGCCGAGGATCGCGCGCACGGCGAGCTCGTAGCCGTCGGCGGCGCCGGGCACCCGCAGCCCGGGCCGGGCGGCCACCAGCGGCGCGAGCGCAGGGTCCTCGGCGAGGGCGGCGTCCACCTCGACGGGGTCGGTGTGCAGATCGAGGACCCGCCGCGCGATCTGCAGGACGGCCGAGGCGTCGCGAGGCGCGGTCGTCAGCGCCAGTACGTCGACCGACCGGCCGTCGGTGCGCAGCCGTACCGAGCCGGCGCCGCCGTCCAGCACCAGCGAGCGGGCGTAGAGCCACTGGCCGTCGGTCTGCTCGGCGATCTCGACGCCCGGGATGGCCCTGCTGGCCAGGAACGCGAACAGCCGCCCCGCGTCGTACGGCGTCGGCAGCGCCAGGGTGTGACTGGATCGATGCGCGGCGGTGCTCACGCGGCCGATCCTGCCAGGCCACGCCGACTACGATGTCCGGGTGAGTCTCACCATCGGAATCGTCGGGCTGCCCAACGTCGGCAAGTCCACCCTCTTCAACGCCCTGACCCGCAACAACGTGCTCGCGGCGAACTACCCGTTCGCGACGATCGAGCCGAACGTCGGCGTGGTCGGCGTCCCGGACCCGCGGCTGGGGGAGCTGGCGAAGGTGTTCGGCAGCCAGCGCGAGCTGCCGGCGACGGTGTCGTTCGTCGACATCGCCGGCATCGTGAAGGGCGCGAGCGAGGGGGAGGGGCTGGGCAACAAGTTCCTCGCCAACATCCGCGAGGCCGACGCGATCTGCCAGGTGGTCCGGGCGTTCAGCGACGACAACGTGGTGCACGTCGACGGCCGGGTCGACCCGCGCTCGGACATCGAGACGATCAACACCGAGCTCATCCTCGCCGACCTGCAGACGATCGAGAAGGCGCTGCCGCGGCTGGAGAAGGACGCCCGGAACAAGAAGGACCTGCAGCCGGTCGTCGCCGAGGTCACCAAGGCCCAGGCGCTGCTGGAGAGCGGGACGACGCTGTTTGCCGGGGCGGCCGGCGCCGGGATCGACATGGACCTGCTGCGCGACCTGCACATGCTCACCGCGAAGCCGTTCCTCTACGTCTTCAACGTCGACACCGACGTCCTTTCCGACGACGAGCGCAAGGCCGAGCTGGCCGAGATCGTCGCGCCGGCCGAGGCGATCTTCCTGGACGCGAAGACCGAGGAGGAGCTCATCGAGCTCGAGCCCGAGGACGCCGCCGAGCTCCTGGAGTCGCTGGGGCAGACCGAGTCCGGGCTCGACCAGCTCGCGCACGCGGGCTTCCGGACCCTCGGCCTGCAGACCTACCTGACCGCCGGACCGAAGGAGTCGCGCGCCTGGACGATCCCGGTCGGCGCGACCGCGCCCGAGGCCGCCGGGGTCATCCACACCGACTTCCAGCGCGGCTTCATCAAGGCCGAGGTCGTCTCCTTCGACGACCTGATCGCCACCGGGTCGATGGCGGCGGCGAAGGCCGCCGGCAAGGTCCGCATCGAGGGCAAGGACTACGTGATGGCGGACGGCGACGTCGTGGAGTTCCGCTTCAACGTGTGAAGTGGCGGCTCAACGGCTCAACGGCTCAGCCTCGCCTCGGCATCGATGCGTCCGAGCTTGGCGGGGTTGCGGACGGCGTAGATGCGGCTGATCCGGCCCTCGGCCACCGCGAAGCTGATCGCCGTGTCGTAGCCGTCGTCGGTGCCCACGATGCGGGCGCCGACGGCGCCGTTGAGCAACGCGGGCAGGATCCGGGCCTGCGGTGCCAGCCGGCTGAACGAGCCGAGCAGGTTGGCGACCTTCTTCGCCCCGTTCACCGGATTGACGACGGCCTGGGCGATCCCGCCACCGTCGGCCACGAGCACGACGTCGGGGGCGACGACATCGAGCAGTCCCTGCACGTCTCCGCGCGTCACTGCCTCCATGAACCGCTCGACCACCGCCCGCTGCTCCGTTTGGCTGACCGCCATCCGTGGACGGCGCTCCGCGACGTGCGTGCGAGCGCGATGCCCGATCTGGCGCACCGCCGCCGGCGACTTGCCGACCGCCTCGGCGATCGCCTCATACGGCGTGGCGAACACCTCGCGGAGCACGAACACGGCGCGCTCGGTGGGTGAGAGCGTCTCGAGCACCGTGAGCATGGCGAACGAGACGCTCTCGGCGAGCTCGACGTCCTCGGCCACATCCGCCGCGGTGAGCAACGGCTCGGGCAGCCACTCACCGACGTACTCCTCGCGGCGCCGGGCGTTGGCGCGCAGGAGGTCCAGGGCCTTGCGGGTGACCATCCGCACGAGGAATGCCCGCGGGTCGCGCACTGCGGCACGCGCGTCCGCGCCGATCGCGTCCCACCGCAGCCAGCCGTCCTGCACGACGTCCTCCGCGTCGACGGCGGAGCCGAGCATCTCGTAGGCGACGGTGAACAGCAGCCCACGATGGGCGACGAACGGGTCCTCGGTCGCGGTCACCCTTCCGACCCTACGACCGTGCGCTCGGCGATCGGCTTGAGACCGCAGGCCGCGGCGAAGCCGTCGGACTCGATACCGAGCGCCACGTTGGTGCGGGTGGTGAGGTTCGCGAACCCGATGATCGCCGTGAGCTCGACGAGCGCGGCGTCGCCCAGCTGGGCGCGCAACGAGGCCACCATCTCGTCGGTCACCGTCGGCTCGGTCGATGTCATCGCCTCGGCGTACGCCAGCACCTCACGCTCGAGCGGGGAGAAAGCGCCGGAGGCGCGCCACCGCGGGATCTCCCGCGCCTTGGTCACGTCGAGGTTCTTGTTGTAGGTCTCGAAGTAGTTGAAGTCCAGGCACCAGCTGCAGCCCACCTGGGCGGCCACCGCCATGTGCGCGAACGACTTGAGCTGCTCGTCGCACGCATCCCACTTCTTGACCTTGCCGCCGACGCCGGCCATGCCCATCAGCACCTTCTGGTTGTGCCAGTAGACACCGAGCGAGGTCGGGACCCGCCCGAGGGTCTTCTTCGCGAACCGCTTGATCAGCAGCCCCTTGAAGCCGAGGATCTGGGCGGGCGGGATGCGAGTCGTTCCGGTCATGTCGTCCTCCTGTCGAGTGGATACGACATGGAGACGCCGTCCGGTGGCCAGTTGTGACACACCCGCGCGGCGGGTCGCCTTAGTGGGCTCGCTCCAGCCGGCGCTACTTGGCGCCGCCGGCTGTCGGCCAGACCTCGTTCTTGCGCGCGGGCAGCATCACGCCGGACTCCAGGAAGTCATCCGCGCCCGGTACGCCGCTCGGCACGATCGACTCACCGTTCGTGACGACCTGCCAGTGACCGTGGTTCATCTCGTGCAGGCTCAACGCAGCCTGCGTGGCGTTGTGGAACCCCTGGATGTCGGTGGTCTGGTTGACCGACTCCTTGATCATCATCGAGGTCATCGTCGGACGCTTGGCGATCCGTCGCGCGAATTCGAGAGTCTTTTCCTCGAGATCGTCGTTGGGGAAGATCTTGCTGACCATGCCCAGCCGGTAGGCCTCTTCGGCATCGATCCCGTCGCCGGTCAGGAGGAGCTCCTTCGTCTTTCGTGCCCCGAACTCCCACGGATGAGCGAAGTACTCCACGCCGCACATGCCAAGCCGCGAGCCGACCGGGTCGCAGAAGAACGCATCCTCGCTCGCGACGATCAGGTCGCAGCACCACATGAGCATGAGACCCCCGGCGATGACCGGGCCGTTCACCGACGCAATCGTGATCTTGCGAAGGTCGCGCCAGCGGCGGGTGTTCGACAGGTAGTAGTGCCACTCCTGGCGCCAGGTGCGTTCGATTGCGGCGTACGACCCGCCGTCCGACTGGTACGACGGATGCTGGCCGGGTCCGGGCTCGCGCTCGGCGACGCCCTCCCGCGAACCGAGATCGTGACCGGACGAGAAGGAGGGTCCTTCGCCTCGCAGCACGACCACCCGGACCGTGTCGTCCTTCTCGGCAGCACGGAACGCCTCGTCCAGCTCGACGAGCAGCCCTCGGTTCTGGGCGTTGCGTTGTTTCGGCCGATTCAGCGAGATGACGGCGATCCGTCCGTCGTCCACCGTCTCATAGCTGATCCATCGGGTGTCCATGGGTTCTCCATTCGTCGTGCCGCGTGCGGAGGGTCAGACCGGTGCTCCTGGTCGTGACCGTACGTCGAAGGCGCCGCGCGGTCACCACCAGGAGCGTCCACCGAGTTCCGCGCATAGGGTTGCGCCATGAGCGATAAGAATGCCCACGATTCGGACGCCGACGAGCCGGAGATGCTCGGTGCGACGGAACCGGACCAGTCCGGAGCGGTGAAGGACCCCGAGGACTGGGTCAGCGGGGATGAGCCGATGACCGATGCCCAGCGCAGCTACCTCGACACCCTCGCGCGCCAGGCCGGTGAGCAGATCCCCGCCGACCTGACGAAGGCGGAGGCCTCCGAGCACATCGACCGACTGAAGTCCAGCACCGGGCGGGAGTCGACCTCCTGAGCGGGGCCTAGGTGACGACGCGGACGAGCAGATCGTCGTCCTGCTCGACGAGCTCCAGCGCCAGCTCGCGATAGCCCACCGAATCGAACAGCACCACGATCCGGTCCGGCTGGGTGCCCATCACGATGCCTGAGCCCCAATCCCGGTGGGAGACCGGTGTCTGGATCGGCCAGGCCGAGTCGTGCGTGGCGGCGTCCTCCGTGTTCGCCGCGGAGGCGGGATCCTCGCAGGTGTCGCAGTTGTGGCAGCGCTCATCGGTCTGCTCGCCGAAGTAGTTCAGCAGCCGGACGCGTCGGCACTGCGTGGTCTCGGCGTAGCCCCGGAGCATCTCGATACGAGATTCCTCGACGCGGCGCTGGTTCTCGGCATCCTCCAGGGCGGTCTGGACCGCCTGCCGCGCCGTCACTCCCGGTGCAGCCCGATGGCCGCGGCGCGAGGTCAGGACGCTGCCGCTGTGCTCCAGCAAGTTCAGCACCCGCGTCTGGGTGCGAGGTCGTAGCCCGGTGTGCTCGGCCAACGGTGTGCGGCGGATCGGGCCGTGCTCCTGGACCGCCCGAAATACCGCCTTGAGCTCGGCTTGGGACGGGGGACCGCCGGCGAAGAACCGCTGCAGGCCCAGGTCTTGCGGTCGGTAATGCAGCACCGCGTGCGCGGGCGCGTTGTCGCGGCCGGCTCGCCCGATCTCCTGGTAGTAGCTGTCCAGCGAGTCGGGGCAGTGCGCGTGTACCACGAACCTGACATCGGGCTTGTCGATGCCCATCCCGAAGGCGTTCGTGGCGACCACCACGTCGAGCTCGCCGTCGAGGAAGCGCTGGTGCGCATCATCTCGCTCGGCCTGCTTACGACCGGCGTGATACGCCGCCGTCCGCAGCCCGCGCTCCGCCAGCCCGGCGGCGTACTGCTCGGCCTCGCGACGCGTCGCGACGTAGACCAGCCCTTGGCCGGACAGCTGCTGGACCTGATCGAGCACCGCGTCCTGCTTCGCGGCGTCCTCGTGATGATGCTGCACCCGCAGGGCGATGTTGGGCCGATCGAAGCTCTGCACGATCACCAGCGGGTCGCGCAAGCCCAGCCGCTCGATGATATCGGCGCGTGTCGGGGGAGCCGCGGTAGCGGTCAGCGCGATCGTGGTCGGGCGGCCGAGCCTTTCCCGGACGTTGCCCAGCGCGAGGTAGTCGGGGCGGAAATCCTGGCCCCAGGACGACACGCAGTGCGCCTCGTCGACGACCAGCAGGGTCGGCCGCAGCCCGCACAGTCGCTGCACCGTCTCCTCGCGGGCCAGCTGCTCGGGGGCGAGGAACAGGAACCTCGCGTCTCCCGCCTCGAGCGCCGCCCAGGCAGCCTTCTCGCGGCGCACGCCCACCCGGGAATTGAGCACGAATGCCCGCTCAGCCCCGAGTGCCTCGTTGATGGCGGCCACCTGATCGTGCTGCAGCGCGATCAGCGGAGACACGACGACCGCCGTACCGGACGACACCATCGCGGCGACCTGGTAGATCGCCGACTTGCCATGACCGGTCGGCATGACCGCCAGCACATCCCGGCCGCTCACCGCCGCCCGGACGGCATCGCGCTGGCCCTCACGGAACTCGTCGATGCCGAACTGCGCGGCCGCCTCTTCCAGCGCCCGCTCGCCATGCTGCGCGGTCTCGTCGCTCATCTGCACGTGCTTCCTTCCGGCTCGTGGGTACGCAAGCCTCCGGCCCAGCGCCGTCTCGGGCGGGGCCGGGACAGGCGTCCGTCACGCATCTTCGTGCCCCAGGAGGGCGGGAAGTATGCGCAGCGACCACCCGAAGGTTCCTGGCGGAGCGGGGACGCCGTTCGCGACGGCCGGTCAGTCGGTGTCGGGACGCCGCCGAGCCCGCTTGATCTCCGACCGCTGACGCTTGCCCTCGAGCCGGCGACGTTGCGACCCGCGCGTCGGCCGGGTCGGCTTCCGTGGCACCGGTGGCGCGACGGCGTCCCGGAGCAGCTCGGCGAGCCGCCGCCGGGCCGCCGCCCGGTTCTGGCGCTGCGAACGGTGCTCCTCCGCGCTGACCCACAGCACCGTGCCCGCGAGCCTCGACGAGAGCCGGTCGAGCACCCGCGCCCGCTGCGTGTCGCTGAACGCGGACGACGTGCCGACGTCGAGCCCGAGCTGGACTCGGGAGTCCGTGGTGTTCACACCTTGGCCGCCGGGGCCGGAGGACCGGGAGAACTGTTCCGTGAGCTCGCCGGCCGGGACGCTGAGGCCGCGGGGAGCACCGGGGCCGGGCTCCACGCGCAGGTCGTCCATAACGCTCATCGTCTCGCTCGATGACGATGTCGACAACCGCGGGTGCCTCCGCCAGGATGAAGGCGGTCCTGCACCTCTCTCCTCGGAGCCCTCATGTCGCGTACCCGAGTCCACAACCTGTTCGTCTCCTCGGACGGGTACGCCGCCGGTGAGCAGGTGACCTTCGAGAAGCCCATCGGGGACGCCGCCGCCCTCTTCGGCAGGTTCGACGGACGCGTCATCGACGGTGTGCACCACATCGACGAACCGGTCACCGTCGACCGCGCGCTGTTCAGCATGTGGGGCCAGGGGATCGGCGCGGAGATCATGGGACGGCGCAAGTTCGGGCCTCAGCAAGGCGCCTGGCCGGACGACGGCTGGCAGGGCTGGTGGGGTGACGCGCCACCGTTCCGTACGCCGGTCTTCGTCCTCACCCATCACCCGCGCGAGGCGCTGTACTTCGACAACGGCACCAGCTTCCACTTCGTGGACGCCGCGCCGCAGGAGGCACTCCGCCTGGCGCAGGAGGCGGCCGGCGGGCTGGACGTGCGGCTCGGCGGCGGCCCGTCGTCGGTGCGGCAGTTCCTGGAGGCGGACCTGGTCGACTTCCTGCACGTGGCGATCGTCCCGGTCGTGCTCGGTGCCGGCGTGCGCATCTGGGACCACCTCGCCGGGCTGGAGCAGCGCTTCACCGTCGAGTCGATCAGCACCTCCAGCGGCCTGACGCACCAGCTGTGGAACCGCAACCCCCGCTGAGCGCGAGTTCGCAGGGCAACGCACCCCGCATCACCGCTGCGGGCCAGGGCCCGCAGCGGTGACGCGACCGGTCAGCTGCCGAACTTCTCCAGCAGGGCGAGGACGGCGTCCTTGCCCAGCTGGTTCGCGGCGAGCGGACTGTCGCCGGTCAGCAGGTTCCGGTCGCGGGTGGTCGCCCCGGTCATCTCGCTGTTCGTGATCTCGAGCCCGGCCTCCTTCAGCCGCTCTCCGAGGTTCCACGGCATCTGGCCGGGCAGGTAGCCGATCTCGATGTTGGCGCCGAGGTCGAGCGCGTCCGGGAACGCCACGATCTGGTACCCGGCGAACCGGTTCGCGTCGCGCCCGATACCGGCGGCGAGCAGGGCAGCCGGCCCGTGGCACAGGCTCACGATCAACCGATCGTTGTCCAGGAAGTAGTCGAGAGCCTGGGCCACATCGGCGCTGAACGGGATGCCATTCATCGCCCCATGACCTCCCGGAATGAAGATCGCCGCGTAGTCCTCGAGCCCGCTCGCGACCACGTCGGCAAGCTTCTTCGGTGCCTTGAAGTCGTCCTTCGTCGCCTGCCAGGTCGCCTTGACCGCCTCGTCACCCGAGGGGAACGCCCACCACTCGAGCTTGCCCGGACCGCCGCTGACAGTGGCCACGTCGATGCGGTAGCCGGCCTGGGCCATGTGGTGGATGGGCAGCAGGGTCTCGACAGGGTGGTTGCCGGTGGAGAAGAAGGTCTCGTTCTGCATGAGCATGTAGCGCTCGTCGGTGGCGATGACGAGCACCTTCCAGCGATCACCGGCGTACTTCTGCTCGGTCGCCAGACCGTCGAAGTCGGTCTTCGCGGCGGTGTACTGCGACAGGGAGTACGGCGACGGGAAGAACGCGCCGTCCTCCGCGGGGTCGGCGGCGGGCCGCTTGTCCTGGGTGTCCTCAGTCATGGGATTCCTTCCTGATCCTCACCGGCCGCGGTGGCGGTCGGCCAGCCGACCATGGTGCACCCGATCTCCGGCGAATGCCGCAGGGACGGCGAAAACGGGTACTGCGGGCCGTGGGCCGGCGATGCTTGCGGCGCGCCCGGGACCGTGCCACGGTGAGCCCATGACTGGATATCACGATCATTCCGACACCAAGTTCATGCGCGACATCCGCGAAGGAGCACCGCGCGAGTTCGAGGCGTGGCTCAACCTCGACAAGATCGTGGCCATCGAGGACGGCGCCATCCCGCGGAAGTACCGCGAGCTGATCGCGCTCGCGGTCGCGCACGCGACGCAGTGCGTGTACTGCCTCGACGCGCATGCGGCCGGGGCCGCGCAGGCCGGCGCCACGAAGAACGAGATCGCCGAGACCTCGATGCTCGCAGCGGCGCTGCGCGCCGGCGGCGGGGCGACGCACGGCATGCTCGCGATGAAGTTCTTCGAGGAGCACTCGAAGAAGGCCGGCGGCGCGGACGACTGATCCTCAGGTCGACGGAGCGCCGAGCGCCAGCGCCACGACCGCTGCGGCGCCGGTCACGTCCGGCAGCGCGCCTCCCGAGCGCCGCGCGTTGGCATGGTCGAGCATCACCGATACGAACGTCTCCGCCGCCTGGCGGCGCAGCGTCTTGGCCAGCGCCCAGTCGACGGCCTGGTCGAGCGCCGACTCGGTGAGCTCGACCAGCGATCGGCGTAGGCGCCGCAGGTGGTCGCGTACCTCCGGGTGGGTGCCGCTCTCGCGGAAGATGATCGTGCGCAGGACGAGCGAGTCGTGCGTGTCCATGCCGAGGCGGCGGTGCAGAGCCACCAGCGAGCCGGCGGGGTCACCGCGGCGGACGACGCCCTGCACGGCGTCCGCTGCCGGAGCGGGCAGCCGCTCGCCCAGCAAGGCGAGCAGCAGGTCGATCTTGCGCGGGAAGTAGTAGAAGACCAGTCCCTTCGGGACGTCGGCGGCACGGGCGATCCGCGCCGTCGGCGTGGCGTCGAAGCCCTCCTCGGCGAACAGCTCCTCGGCGGCATCCAGTATCCGGGCCCGGCGATCGGCCGTGGACATCCCTGCTCCCTCCCGGCATCCGCGCGCCGACGACCGAACGGACGGGCCCTCCCGGCGCTGAGAAGGCCCGTCCTCGTACCTTGGGGCGCGCCGCTAGTGCGCCACCCTCGTGTGATGCATGCGCCCGTCGACCTGCGGCACTGCCAGGAAGCCGGCGACCAGCGTGACCGCTCCGACGATCCAGGCGGTCACCGCCATACTGGTCAGGTTGGTGAAGCCCATCACCCACGGCGAGATGATGAACAGCACGCCGAGCAGCATCAGACCGTACTCGGAGATGCGATCCTCGGGCATCGCCAGCGCCCACAGCGACGCCACCACGGTCACCACTCCCAGGACCACCATCGTCCACGTGGCGGTTCGGTCGGTGGTCGTCCAGATGGGTGAGAGTGCGGCGTACGCGCCCGCGATCAGCGTCACCCAGTCCTGCCACCGCGCCCACTTCTGCATCAGAGGTACCTCCCCTTCGAGCGGACCCGTCGCTACCAAGGCGGGCCATGCACCTTCGATTCTAATTTGATTGACCGGCCGGTCAAGACCTGTCGCGCGCAATTCTGGGCCGTCGGCGGTCCGGCTTCGGCGTCGGCGGGACGACCGTGCCGGATACTGGGCGGATGCCACGCACGCGCTGCTACCGCGACGGAGTCCTGACCGACGAGGACTTCCCGATCGACCAGCTGTCCGAGCATCTGGGCGAGGGCGCGGCCGTCGTGTGGGTTGATCTCCTCGCCCCCGAACGCGCGGACCTGGAGCTCGTCGCCGACGAGCTGGGCCTGCACAAGCTGGCCGTCGAGGACGCCGCGCAGGGGCATCAGCGGCCCAAGGTCGACCGGTACGCCGAGCACGACTTCCTGAGTGCCTACTCCGCGCGCCTGGACGTGCAGAGCGGCAAGCTCGTCACCGGCGAGATCCACGCCTTCATCACCCCCACCGCGCTGGTGACGGTGCGCCGTGACGACTCCTTCCCCATCGAGGCGCTGACCGCACGGTGGGACGGCGACCGTGACCTCTGCAGGTTCGGCGTCGGCGCCCTGGTGCACGGTCTGCTCGACCTGCTGGTCGACGGCCACTTCGACGCCGTGGAGTCGCTCGACGACGAGATCGAGCAGCTCGAGGACCTGCTGTTCGACGCCCGTCCGCACGACCAGCACGTGCAGCGCCGGAGCTTCGAGTTGCGCAAGAGCCTGGTGCAGCTCCGGCGCGTGGTGCTGCCGATGCGCGAGGTCGTCAACACCCTCATGCGGCGGGACATCGGCCTGATCCCCGAGGAGCTGCTGCCGTACTACCAGGACGTGTACGACCACGTGCTGCGGGCGACGGAGTGGACCGAGAGCCTCCGCGACCTCGTCAACACGATCCTCGAGACCAACTTGACGATCCAGGGCAATCGGCTCAACGTCATCACCAAGAAGGTCACCAGCTGGGCGGCGATCATCGCAGTGCCCACGGCGATCACCGGCTTCTACGGCCAGAACGTGCCGTACCCCGGCTTCGCGCACCTGTCGGGCTTCCTGACGTCCTCGATCCTCATCGTGCTGCTCTCGGGCGCGCTCTACATCACCTTCAAGGCGAAGGACTGGCTCTAGCGCGCCCGCTCGGTCAGGTCCGCGCGGACGCGCTCCAGGATTCCCGGGATCGCTGCGGCGATCTGCCGATACGTCTGGTCGAAGTCCGTGTCGTCGCCGTACCACGGGTCGGCCATCCGCAGGTCTCCCGCGTCGAGGGCCGCCGGGTCGAACGACCGCAGGAGGACGACCTTGGCCAGGTCGGTGTCGTCCCGGGCCCGCTCGCGCAGGATCCGCTCGTGCACGTGATCGGCCGCGAGGACCAGATCGTGATCGTCGAAGTCGTCGGCCAGGAACTGACGGGCCCGATGGGTCGACCAGCCGGTGTCCCGCGAGCCGTTCCGGTGCAGGGCCGCGACCGCGCGGCGATCCATCCCGTTGCCGAGCTCCTCGGTCGAGGTGCCGTAGGAGTCGACGGTGAGCCGGTCGGCGAGGTCGGAGTCCGCCGCGGCCTCGCGCAGCATGTGCTCGGCCATCGCGGACCGGCAGATGTTGCCCCAGCAGACGACGGACACGCGGTACGAATCAGCCATGCCGTCGATGGTGCCATCGATCCGCGGTGCGCGGCCGGCGGGTGAGGACGCCCACCGCGATCCCGATGACCACGCCGATCAGCGTCTCGATGCCGCGGTCGGTCAGCAGCGGCCCGAGGGGCTGGGGACGCGCGAGCTGCCCCATCAGCAGCGCGAGCGGCGTCACGAAGATCAGCGCGACGGCGTAGTTGCGCCCGACCAGCATCTCCGCGCCCGCCTGCAGGACGACGACCGTGACGATGATTCCGGCGGACGGCAGGTGGGCGGCGAGCAGGGCGGCCGACAGGCCGAGGCCCATCGCCGTGCCGACGACCCGGTGCAGCCCGCGCACGAGCTGCACCCGGGGGTCGCGGGAGACCAGCGGCACGACCGCGGAGACCATCGCCCAGTACGGATGCCCGATCCCGGCCAGCGTCGCCACCGCGCCGGCCACACCGACCGCCGCGGCCCCTCGGACCGCGTGCCGCAGCTGCGCGGGGTGCACGGTGCCGGGGCGCACCCGCTCGCCGGCGAGCCGGCCGTGGCTGCGGACCAGGGCGCCGGCCGAGCCGACGAGCACGCTGAACCCGGCGCTCGCCACGGACACCACGAACGCCGGCAGCAGGTCGCCCGATGTCGACGCCAGCGAGGCGCAGCCGCCGAGGGCGAAGATGGGGAACAGCGAGCCGGGCGGATGCCAGTCGTAGCGGTCCGACAGCGCCGTGGCGCCGGCCGCGAGCGCCGCGGCGCACGGCACCGCGATCCAGGCCCGCGCCGGGCTGATGCCGATGAGCGTGCCGACCGTCGTGCACCCGACCAGCAGCAGGCCGACCCAGGCCTGCAGCTGCAGGCGCGGGACGCCGGCGTGGTTGCGGCCGAACAAGGACGTGAACGCGCCGAAGCAGGCGTAGATCGACCAGTCCAGCCGCCCGATCGCCCACAGCACCAGCAGCGGCACGGCGACGCCGACGGCGGCGCGTACCGCGACCCGGTGGGCCCCGGCGGCGGGGCGCATCTCCAGCAGGTCGCGCACCTCGACCAGCCGGCGCCGGCCGGACGGCGAGGGGGACGATCCGGGCGGGTCCGCGGTGGACGGCCCAGACGGCGGCGGCCCGGACGTAGACGGCCCGGACGGCGGCGGCCCGGACGGAGGCGGGCCGGCGCTCACGCGATACGCGCCAGGATGTGCCCGGCCAGCTCGACGGGGTGCTTCTCGGGGATCCAGTGATCGGCGTCCAGCTCGACGAGCTCGTAGGGGCCGTCGCAGTACCGCGCCGTGCGTTCGGCGGCGGCACGGCCCAGGTACTTGTCGTGCCGCCCCCACACGTAGGTCGTGGGGACGCTCACCGGTGGCGCCGCCTTCGGCAGGGGACGGGTGCGGATGGCCCGGTACCAGCCGAGGGCCGCCTCGAGAGCGCCCGGTTCGAGGAGCGCCTCGGCGTACGCCGCGCGCTGCGGCTCCGGGAGACCGAGGCTGCGCAAGCCGTCCCGTTGGATTCCCTTGCGCAGCAGGTATTCCGGGAGCCGGGGAAGGTTGAAGAACCCCATGTAGAGGCTCTTGATCGCCTGGGTAGAGTGCCGCACGGCCCACGCCATCGCCGCCGGATGCGGTGTCGAAACCGCGGTCAGCGTGCGCAGCCGCTCCGGGCGCGATCCGGTGACCTGCCAGGCGAGGGCGCCGCCCCAGTCGTGACCGACGAGGTGCGCCCGCTCGATCCGCGCGGCGTCCAGCAGGGCGAGCACGTCACCGGTCATCGTGTCCAGGCGGTAGTGCCGCGCGCCGCGAGGGCGCGCGCCGGGGGAGTAGCCCCGTAGGTCCGGGGCGAGCGTCCGGTAGCCGCGCTCGTGCAGCCGGGGCGCGACGGCGTCCCACGCCCTCGAGGTCTCGGGGAAGCCGTGCAGCAGCACGACCACCGTCCCGTCGGCCGGTCCGGCGTCGCGCACCCGGAACGACATGCTGCCGCGCGTGAAGGTATCCACGCCCCGATTCTCCTCCAGGGCCGGTCAACCACGTCCGGTGATCCGCGGTGGCCATGGCAGCCGGTCGGACGACGGCAGCCGCCGGCGCCCGGTGCCAGGATGGAGCCATGACCGACTTCCGGTTCGCGCGGGTCTACGACGAGCCCGGTTCCGACGACGGCGCGCGGGTGCTCGCCGACCGGTTGTGGCCGCGCGGGATCACGAAGGCCGACGCCGACCTGACGCTGTGGATCAAGGCGATCGCACCGTCCGACGAGCTGCGCAGGTGGCTGCACGGCGGCGGCGACTACGCCGAGTTCGAGCGCCGGTACCTCAGCGAGCTGGACCGCAACGACGAGTTCCCGGACACCGCCGATGCCGTCCTCGAGTACCCGGTCGTCACCCTGCTCACGGCGACGAAGGACCCGGCGCGCACCCACCTGCCGGTCCTGGCGCGCGCCCTGCAGGCGCGTGCCGCGAAGGCCACCGGCTGAACGAACGAACCGATGGACGCGCGAGGGCGGCCACGGGGACGGCCGTCGATGCAAACCGAAGCGGGCTTCGCCGGTCAAAGCGGGGAAACTTCCCCGCCCTGCCCGACGAAGCCCGCCTCAGCAGTGCTTCAGCCGCGTGGCCGCCGGCGTCAGTCCGTCGGCTTGTCGCCGGCGCTGCCCGGCGTCCCCTCGACGCCGGTGCCCGGCTGGTGGGCATCGGTCACCGAGGTCGTCGTGCCGGTGGTGGACGGCGACGTGCTGCCCGGGGTCGAGGTGCCCGGCTCGGTCACCGTCTGCGCGGTGCCGGACGGCGACGCGGTCGGCGGGGTGTCGGTGCCGGCGCCGGCCGGCTGGGAGTTCTTGTTGCGGACCTCGTCGAGCTTCGCCGCGACGTCGTCGATCAGCGGCTGTGCCTTCTGCTTGGCCTGGTCGATGTACTGCGGAGTCTTCTCCTTCAGGTCGGCCAGCAGCGGCTCGACCTTCGCCTTGAGCTCGGCGAACAGCGGGCCCGCGTTCTTCTTGACCAGATCGAACAGCTCCTCGGCCTTCTGCTTGATCTCGTCGACCGCCTTCTCCGTGCCCGGCGCGCTGGTGGTGGTCCCCGCGGTCTCGGCGGCCTTCGCGGTCGGGTTCTCCGCCGACGGGTTGGGGGTGCCGGGCGTCGCGCCCGGGCCCTGGGGACCGGTGCCGAATGCGTTGCTGCTATCAGTCATCTGATCGTCCTTTCCGAAGGTGTCGGCGTCCTCTCGTGAAGAGCGCTCGTCCTGCTGAACGTCCGGTCCTCCTCGACGATTCCCTCGGGGCCTCGTCGACGAGGTGCTACTACCTTCCTACCTAAATCCGGCGCGGCCGGCAGCGAATACCGAGAATGGCCCGGGTTCGACGGCGAACCCGGGCCATTCCTTGACACTCGACTCACAACCTAGTGCAGCAGCAGCTCCGCGTGCTGCTGCTCGGCGTCCGGCCGGGCCGGTGCGTTGCGCGGCAGGAAGAGCGCCGCGACGAGGGTCAGCACCATCAGCGCGACGGCCACCGTGAACGTGTTGGCGAACGAGTCCGCCGCCGATTCGGAGGCCTTCATCAGGAAGGCCTTGAAGCCGTCCGGGCCGAGCTGCCCGACGAGCCGGTCCGCGAACGCCTCGTCCTCGAGCGCGGCCCGTGCCATGCCGATCTCGGGTCGGCCGAGCATCTGGTTGGTCAGCACCACCGACATCACGGCGGTGCCGATCGAACCGGCGATCTGCTGGACGATGTTCATCAGCGTCGTCCCACGGGCGATCTCGTGATCGGTGAGCGTCTGGATCGCGACGGTCATGATCGGCATCATCGTCGCCCCCATGCCCAGCCCCATCACGAACAGCGAGCCCAGCAGCAGCCAGTACGGCGTGCCGGCGTCGAGCTGGGTGAACGTCACCATGCCCAGCGTCGCCAGGACCAGGCCGACGACGACGATCTTGCCGGCGCCGGTCTTGTCCGCGATCTTGCCGGCGAGCGGCATGGTCAGCATGGCGCCGATGCCCTGCGGAGCCAGCAGCAGTCCGGTCGCGAGGGTCTTCTCGCCGCGCACCTGCAAGAAGTACGACGGGAACAGCAGCCCGGCGCCGAAGAACGCGATCGCGAACAGCGACATGCAGATGACCGCGACGGTCATCTGGCGGTTCTTGAACAGGTTCAGGTGGATCAGCGGGTTCACCGCACGCAGCGCGTACAGCACGAACGCGACGATCAGTGCCGCGCCGATGAGCGCGGGCATCAGGACCTTGGCCGACCCGATCGTGCCTTCGGTCGGGATCATCGAGACGCCGTAGAGGAAGGCGGCCAGACCCGGCGACAGCAACAGCATGCCGATCCAGTCGAGACGCTCGGCCTCCCGCGGCTCGTCCTTGGGTAGCGCGAGCCACGCATACACCAGCGCCACCACGCCGATCGGCACGTTGATGAGGAAGATCCAGTGCCAGGACGCCGTCTCGATCAGCCACCCACCGAGGATCGGGCCGCCGATCGGCCCGAGGAGCATCGGGATCCCGAGCACCGCCATGACCTGACCGACACGATGCGGACCGGCGGCGCGCGTCATGATCGTCATGCCGATCGGCATCAGCATGCCGCCCCCGAGGCCTTGGACGACGCGGAAGGTGATCAGCGAGCCGATGCTCCACGCGAACGAGCACAGCACCGACCCGAGAACGAACAGGGTCAACGCGAGCATGTAGATGCGTTTCGTGCCGAAGCGGTCCGCGGCCCACCCGGTCAGTGGGATCACCGTCGCGAGGGCGAGGGTGTAGCCGGTCATGGTCCACGCGACGGTGGAGTAGGCGGCGTGGAACTCGGACTGGAAGGTCGGCAGCGCGATGCTGACGACGGTCACGTCGAGGATCGACATGATCGCGCCGAGCACGACGACTCCGGCGATCTTGAAGACGCCCGCGTCGAGCTTGTCGCTCGCGGGCGCCGCGATAGGGCTACTCATGGAGACCTGGGATTCTGCGGGGACGGGCCGCGGCAAGGATGCTCGGCGCGGCGCTCGGCGGACGCCGTGGTCCGGCGCCGCTGTCGCTGGGCAGATTCTATGAGTGCCGGCCAGCCGTTTATCCCGATCACAGGTGCGATGTTGCTGACACGGTTCGTCAGCTGCCGTCGCCGCCGTCCGTCACCGTGATGACGGCACCCTCCTGCGTGCCGTCGCGAGCCGCGCGCTTGCTGGCCGACAGACGGGCCACTCGGGTGGCATGCGCGGCGACCCTGCGGTCTTCGTCGCGGGCTCCGAGGACGTCGTCGAGGGCGTCGATCGTCGCCGCGACCAGGCTGTGCAACGCGATGGCTGGTTGGGCCGCCGTCTCGTCCATGACGAACTCGACGTCGACCGATACCGGTCCGCGCCCCGGTATCGAGCAGTCGCCGAATGCGCGGTGTACCCGGTTCTGCCAGTCCGTGTGGCCGAGGCCGAGGTCCGCTCTGCCGGTGACACTGCGGGAGTAGGTGACCACCGGGCCCGCGGTGTCGTGGGGGTCCACGCGACCGCGCGGGGCTGGGCAGCGCTCCCACGCGTGCGCCGGTTTCGGCGGCGCGACGATATAGCCGTCCTGGACCGTTCCGTAGACGGTCAACGCCTCGGGTCGGTGGTGCCACAGCCATGCCAGATGGGCGCAGAGAATCGCGTCCAGCTCGTCCTCGATGCGAGTGAGATCTCCACGCGCAGGATGCGCGATCGTCGCGACGAGCTCGGCCCACCGGCGGGACTCCTCCAGGCGGAGCTCGGAGATGGACGCGAGGAGCTCCGCAAGCTGCTGGAACCCGGCTTGACGGGCGGTGCCTTTCTTGTAGAGGACCCGCTGGGGGAGGGCGAACAGCCCGACCAGCGCCGGATGCGGATATACCTCGAGGCACACGGTGCGCCCGTTGCCGACAGGCGTCGCGGGATCGATCTCCCAGCCGAATCGCTGCGCCAGGGTCTCCGCGCGCGGCGGGTTGAACAGTGGATTGCCTCGATTGGCGGGGTAGGCCGCGGCTCCGTACCGGCTGTAAGCCTGGCCGATCAGCTTCTCCGCCACGCGTTGGCCGGCGGCGTTCGGCACGATGAGCGGTGCATCCACCGCGACGACCATGGGTGCCGGCGCATGCTCTTCGAGCCAGCCTGCAATCTCCGAATCGGCCCGAGCGACTCCTGATGCCGTGAGGGCCCCGAAGCCGTCCACCGCCGCAAGCCCGGTGCGGTTGGAGTCCTTCCAGGCGAGATCGATACCCACGTAGGCGCCCATATCAGCGCCGTCCCTGGCGGAGCACGAACTTCTGCACCTTGCCGGAGGCCGTGCGCGGCAGCTCGTCGACGATCTCGAGGCGGCGCGGCTGCTTGTAGCCGGCGAGGCGCTCGCGGGAGAACGCGACCAGCTCCTCGAGCGTCAGCGAAGCGCCCGGGCGCAGCACCACGACCGCGCACACCGTCTCCACCCACTTCGGGTCCGGCACCCCGATCACCGCGACGTCCGCCACGGCGGGATGCTTGGTCAGCACGTTCTCGAGCTCGGCGGGATAGATGTTCTCGCCGCCGCTGCGGATCATGTCCTTCTTGCGACCGACGATCTCGAGCATGCCGTGCTCGTCGATCAGCCCGCTGTCACCGGTCGCGCACCATCCATCGACGAACGTCCGCTCGGTGGCCTCGGCGTTGCGCCAGTACTCGCGGCTCACCGTGTCGCTGCGCGTCCAGATCTCGCCGGATACGCCGTCCGGGACGATCTGCCCCTCGTCGTCGCGGATGGAGATCTCACACATCGGCATCGGGTAGCCCACCGAGCTCGGGTTCAGCCGCATCTCCGCCCACCCAGAGGTGGCGATGATCGGCGTGCCCTCGGTGAGGCCGTACACCTGGTGCAGCTCGATGCCCGGCAACGTCGCGGGCAGCTCGTCGAGGACCCGGTGCTGCAGGTTCTCGCCGCCGGTGTAGATCGCGGACAGGCTCGCCCCCTGCCGAGCCAGATCGGCGCGGCCCAGGATCTCGTAGATCATGAACGGGAAGAAGAACGCGTCGGAGACGCCGTGCCGCTCGATCACCGCGAACGCCGCGTCGACGGTGAACCCGCCACTGGGCATCGCGATCGAGTGACCGCCCTGGATCAGGGTGGGCAGCAGCGCGTCCTCCAGGCCGCCGACGTGGTACATCGGTCCGCACACCAGGGTCGCCGTCCGGCTGCTCATCGGCCAGCGAGCGGCCTGGCTCAGGCCGAAGGCCATCGTGCCGCCGTGCGTCCAGACCGCGCCCTTCGGGAGCCCCGTCGTCCCCGACGTGTACATGATCATCGCCGGCTCGGAGGCCTCGCGAGGCCCGGGTAGCGGCGCCGGCGGTGCGTCGTCCGCGACGCTCCCGAGGTCGAGCCACCCGTCGGCACGGCTCGCGCCGCCGCGCTGCACGACGACGAGCGCACGCCCGTCGTCCGGACCGGCCGCGTCGCCCGGGACGTTCGCGGCGTACTCGTGGTCGACGACGAGCACCGTGCACGCCGCGTTGCCGAGGATGTAGCTCAGCTCGTCTGCCCCGAGGCGGAAGTTCAACCGCACGGCGATCGCGCCCATCGAGGTGATCGCGAGGTATAGCGGCAGATAGTCGACGCTGTTGCCGAGCAGCATGCCGACCCGCTCGCCGGGCCGGACGCCGAGTCCGTCGAGCGCGGTGATCATCGACCGCGCGCGGTCGGCGAGCTGCGCCCAGGTGAGGGTGTCGTCGCCGACGGTGTACGCGGGCCGACCGCCCTGGTCCTCGCGGGAGTACGCCGTACGAATGAGGTAGCCGATGTCCATCTGCCCATGCAACCATCCGCCCGCCCGGGACCGACAGGCCGTGCGCTCCGGAGATCGCCAGCCGAGAGGGCCCCTGTCCACTCCGGGTGGACAGGGGCCCTCTCGCTCGTCGTTCTGACGACCCGCGGCAAGCCGAGCCGAGCCGAGCCGAGCCAAGCCACGCCGAGTGGCTACATCGGCAGCCCACCCCGGATGATCTGCGCGTAGGCCTGCTGGCCGGCCGTGTTCGGGTGCAGGCTCCGCGCGAACGTCTTCGTCCCCGACACCAGGCCGCTGATCCACCGGTCGCCGGTGTCGCACAGCCCGTGCCCCGTGAGGCCGGGGATGACCGAGACGAGCCGGACGCCCGGGTCGCCCGTGGTCTGCGAGTACGCCGCGACGGTGCTCTGGATGACGGAGCTGAGCTGCGCGAGCGACCCGTTCACCAACGCGACCTGGTCGGCGCCGAGCTTCACCGGCGTGCCCTGGAACGCCCCGACGCTGCACGAGCCGGTCTCCTGGCCGAAGAGCAGCGGGTAATCCGTGACGGCGATCAGCGCATTCGGCGCGGCCATCCGGATCGCACCGAGCAGCGCTCCGAGCTCGCCGGGCAGCTGCCCTGCCGCGGCCTGCGCCCCGGCCATCGCCTGCTGGCAGGCGAGCGCTCCGCCGTCCTGGCTGCACGCGAGGAGGACCTGCTGCCAGCCGAGGTTGTTGATCCCGGCGGTCAGCGTCACCAGCGTCGTCGCGGGACCGATCCCGCCGGTCGTCGCGAGCTGCGCCACCTGGCCCAGCACGTCGGCCGTCGTCGCACCCGAGCAGGCGGCCGAGACGAACGGTGTCCCCAGTGCGCCGGCGAGGACGGCCGGATAGGACTTCTCCGAGCGGAGGCAGTCCGGGTCGGCATAGGGAAGGTTGCCGGTGCCGGCCGCCTCCGAATCACCCAACTCAACGTACGGCGCGCCGGGCACCCCGTCGGCGAACGCGGCCGGAGCGCCCCCGACGAGGGCGGCGGTACAGAGCCCCACCGCCGCGAGCGCGGCGACGATGCGTCGTTTCATGGTTCCCCCTCGAGGCTCGGACCGACGGGCCGTCCTCGCGGACGTCGGGCAGGTGCTACGGACGGTAGGCGCGCGCACCGCACCCCGCACCAGAGCCCTTGTGCCCAGCGCAATCCCGGGCGAGGGATCAGAAGTTGACCTCTGCCCCCATCAGCACGGTCCGATCGATCGGCAGGTGGAAGTAGTCCGACGGGCGTGCGGCGTTCTGCGCGAGACCCTGCACGATCCGCTTCCGCCAGCGGACCATGCCGGGGCGGTTGCTGATCCGCAGGTTGATGCGCGAGATGAAGTACGTCGCGGTCGCCAGGTTGAGCGCGACACCGTGCCGCTCGACCGCCACCGCGAGCCCCGCCGGCACGTCCTGGGCGTCGGAGAACCCGTAGTCCAGCTGCACGTGGGTGATCCGGTCGTACTCGCTAGCGAGGTGGTCGATCGTCACCCGGTCGCTGTCCTCGACGTGCGGCACGTTCAGCGAGCGGGTCGTGACGATGACGTCGTTCTCGTGCAGCACCTGGTTGAACTGGACGTTCTCGCGCAGGGCCAGCGGCACCGTCTCCTTCGAGGGGTGCAGGAAGACGGCCGAGCCCGGCACGCGGGTGACGTTGACGACGTCGTCGCTGCCGAGGTACTCGACGAGTGGCCCTTCCAGCTTCCGGCGGCGTGCCGTCACGAGGACGACGCCGCGCCGCCACGTGAGCATCACCGTGGTCAGCACGAGCGCGACCAGGATCGGCAGCCAGCCGCCGTGCAGCACCTTGGTCACGTTCGCGGAGAAGAACGCGAGCTCGATCAGCCCGAACACGCCACCGGCCAGCACGACCTGCCAGCGCTTCCACCCGAGGGCGCTGGCGGCGTACACGCAGAACAACGCCGTCGTCAGCAGGAACGTCGCGGTGACCGCGACCCCGTAGGCCGTCGCCAGCCGGCTGGACTCCCGGAAGGTCAGCATGAGCGCCAGGACGCCGCCGAAGACGAGCCAGTTCACGGCGGGGACGTAGATCTGGCCGCCGGTGTGCGCGGACGTCTGGCGCACCGTCAACCGCGGCAGGTAGCCCAGCCGCTCGGCCTGCCGCGACACCGAGTACACGCCCGAGATCACCGCCTGGCTGGCGATGACGGTGGCCGCGGTGGACAGGACGACCAGCGGGATGCGGCCCCACGCCGGTGCCATCTGGAAGAACGGATTGCCGACCGTCTCCGGGTGGTTGAGGATCATGGCGCCCTGGCCGAGGTAGTTCAGCGTCAGCGCCGGGAACACCACGCCGAACCATGCCGTGGTGATCGCCGGCCGCCCGAAGTGCCCCATGTCGGCGTACAGGGCCTCGGTGCCGGTGATCACCAGCACGATGGCGCCGCTGGCGACGAACGAGATCAGCGGGTGGTCGAGGATGAACAGCACCGCGTGGTGCGGCGACAGCGCGCCCAGGATCGACGGGTGCGCGGCGATCTGGCCGATGCCCAGGGCCGCGAGCGTGACGAACCAGACCACCATGATCGGCCCGAAGGACCTGCCGACCTTCTCGGTGCCCAGATGCTGCACGGCGAACAGCGCCACGATGATCACGACGCCGATCGCCAGCACGACGTGCGACAGCGACGGCAGCGCGACCTCGATGCCCTCCACCGCCGACAGCACGGAGATCGAGGGCGTGAGCAGGCTGTCGCCGTAGAACAGCGCGGCGCCGATCACCCCGAGGATCATGACGAGCCCGTACCGGCGGCTTCCCGGGCGTAGCCCCTGGCGGGTGAGGTGCGCCAGCGCCAGGATGCCGCCCTCCCCGTCGTTGTCGGCCCGCGTGATGAACCCGAGATACTTCACGCAGACCACCATGACGATCGACCAGAACATCAGCGAGATCGAGCCGTACACGTCCGCGCGATTGAGCTGCACGAGCCCGTGATCGATCGAGAAGACGACCTGGATCGCGTAGAGCGGGCTGGTGCCGATGTCGCCGTACACGACCCCCAGAGCGGTGAGCGCCAGCAGTGCGGGACCGGGTCGGCGTGCCGAAGTCATGACGGCAATTGCAGCACGCGACGAGCGCTCGGCGCAGCACAGAGCACACCGAACGGCGCGTGGCGCCGATCACGGCCGCGGAATGCACTAGCCTGCGGAGGCCATCGACGGCCTCAGCGGGCGGATGGCTTCGAGCGAGCGGAGAGGGCGGGCGAGGCAGTGATCGTCGAGTCGTACGGGCCGGCGATGTCGCGCCGGCTGCTGTGGTTGCTGGTGCACCTCCTCGCCGGCCTGGGGTGGGCCTTCCTCGTCGTGATGGTGCTGGGCTCCGCGCTGTACGGCGAGGGCGGCGACTGGGACCCCTACCTGCTGACGCCGGTCTTCGCCGGCATCGTGCTGGCCGCCGTGGTCCTCGGCCAGGTCTGGCTGGGGTCCAAGCGCGTCGAGCTCGGGCCGGGCGGCCTGCGGATCCGGGACGTCACGGTGCCCGGACCCGCCCTGCCTGGCTGCCGGCTCGAGGGCGGCCCGCGGCGGGTGCTGCTCGTCAGCGAGGGACGGCCCACGGTTGTTGTCGCCGGCCCGGCGTACTTCAGCGTCGCGCAGCGCGCCGCCCTGGCCGAGGGCCTTCGCCGCCGAGGCTGCCGGGTGCCGATGGCGCCGTGGATGCCGGACCGGCGCGCGCTCGTGCCGGGCGCCCCGGTGGTGGTGCGGGCCTCGTGGGCGGTCGCCGTCCCGTGGGGGATCGCGTTCGCCGCCCTGGCGTTCATGTCCCTCGTCGTACGCCGGACCCGCTCCGGCGAACCGATCAGCCTCACCGAGGGACTCTGGACCACGGGGGTCGCTGCGGCGCTCCTCGCGATCGTCCTGCCGCTGACGATCCTGCGCAGCCAGGTGCGGCTGGAGGGGGACACCCTCACGCGCCAGGGACCGCTGCGCCGCTGGGAGGTGCCGGTCGCGCAGATCGCCGAGGCGGGCATGCTGCTGCCGCCGCGGCGGCGACGCTCGAACGGCGAGGGCCGCGCCCTCGTGGTCCGGTACGCCGCGGGGAACGAGCTCACGGTCCGCTCCCGCCTGTTCAGCGAGACCGCCCTCGACGGCCTCGCCGCCCAGCTGCGCACCCGCGGACCGGCGATCCGACCGATCACCCAGACCTGGCGGCCGTCCGGCAGAGCCGCCGTGCTGCCGCGACCCCGGTGGTACGAGCGGCGCTGGCTGGGCCACACGGTGCTGTGGATCGGCGTGGCCGTCCTGCTCGTCGTGGTGCTCGCCGGGATGCCCGAGTAGCGCGCGCCGTCGGCCGGCCGCACAGGACGTTGGCCACAGTCCCGTCGGCAGCGCGGCGAGCGCGACTATCCTTGTAGGGTTGCCCGTCGCCTCCGCCGTGGCGACCGCCAATCCCCGAGGAGCCAGATGAGCAGCAAGATGTCCGTGCGC
Organism: Cumulibacter manganitolerans; assembly: GCF_009602465.1. Lineage (NCBI taxonomy): Bacteria > Bacillati > Actinomycetota > Actinomycetes > Geodermatophilales > Geodermatophilaceae > Cumulibacter > Cumulibacter manganitolerans. Next base: position 47,794 of record NZ_WBKP01000011.1, read on the forward strand.
GACGACCTCCGCAACGTCGCGATCGTGGCCCACGTCGACCACGGCAAGACGACGCTGGTCGACGCGATGCTGCAGCAGGCCGGTGCCCTCGGCGAACGGCACGAGGGACAGGCCGAGAGCGCGACCCGCGTCATGGACTCGATGGACCTCGAGCGCGAGAAGGGCATCACCATTCTCGCCAAGAACACCGCCGTCCACATCGTCCGCGACGGCAAGCCGTTCACCATCAACATCGTCGACACCCCGGGCCACGCGGACTTCGGCGGCGAGGTCGAGCGCGGCCTGTCGATGGTCGACGGCGTCCTGCTGCTGGTCGACGCCTCCGAGGGACCCCTGCCGCAGACCCGCTTCGTGCTGCGCAAGGCCCTGCAGGCCGGGCTGCCCGTCGTCCTGGTGATCAACAAGGTCGACCGCTCGGACGCGCGGATCGAGGAGGTCGTCGACGAGGCGTACGGCCTGTTCATGGATCTGTACGACGACCTCGGCATGGCCGACCACGGCGACCTGGACTTCCCGATCGTCTACGCCCAGGCGAAGGCCGGGAAGGCGTCGCTGAACCGTCCGGAGAACGGGCACAGCCCCGACAACGACGACCTCGGGCCGCTCATCGACGTCCTCATGAGCACCATCCCCGCCCCGCGGTACGACGAGGACATGCCCCTGCAGGCGCACGTGACCAACCTCGACGCATCGCCCTACCTGGGTCGCCTCGCGCTGTGCCGCATCCACAACGGCACCCTCCGCTCCGGGCAGCAGGTCATGTGGTGCAAGCCGGACGGCACCCAGCAGCGGGCGAAGGTCGCCGAGCTGCTGCTGACCGAGGGCCTGGACCGCAAGCCCGCCGAGGAGGCGGGCCCCGGCGACCTGATCGCGATCGCCGGCATCAGCGACATCATGATCGGCGACACGCTCGCCGACATCGACGACCCGCGCCCGCTGGAGGGCATCGCGGTCGACGAGCCGTCGATCTCGATGACCATCGGTGTCAACACCTCTCCGCTGGCCGGCAAGAGCGGCTCGAAGCTGACCGCCCGGCTGGTCAAGAACCGGCTGGACACCGAGCTCATCGGCAACGTGTCGATTCGCGTGCTGCCCACCGAGCGTCCCGACGCGTGGGAGGTCCAGGGCCGTGGTGAGCTCGCGCTCGCCGTCCTGGTCGAGACCCTGCGCCGCGAGGGCTTCGAGCTCACCGTGGGCCGTCCCGAGGTCGTCACCCGCGAGATCGACGGCAAGATCCACGAGCCGTTCGAGCACGTCACGATCGACACCCCCGAGGAGTTCATCGGCGCGCTGACCCAGCTGCTCAGCGTGCGCAAGGGCCGCATGGAGACGCTGGCGAACCACGGCACCGGCTGGGCGCGCATGGAGTGGATCGTCCCCTCGCGCGGCCTGATCGGCATCCGTACCGACTTCCTCACCGAGACGCGCGGTACGGCGGTCATGAACGCCATCTCGCACGGGTACGGCGAGTGGGTCGGTGAGATCCGCGGCCGTCAGAACGGCTCGATGGTCGCCGACCGCACCGGTGTCGCCACCGCGTACGCCATGTTCGCGCTGCAGGAGCGCGGCACCATGCTGGTGGAGCCGGGCGCGCCGGTCTACGAGGGCATGGTCATCGGAGAGAACTCGCGGCAGGACGAGATGGACGTCAACATCTGCCGGGAGAAGAAGCTGACCAACGTGCGCCAGTCGACCGGCGAGGAGCTGCAGAAGCTCGTGCCGCCGCGGGTGCTGTCCCTGGAGCAGGCGCTGGAGTTCTGTTCCTTCGACGAGTGCGTCGAGGTCACGCCGGACGCCGTCCGCGTCCGCAAGGTGGTCCTCAACTCTTCCGAGCGCAAGCGCGAGACCGCGCGCCGCGCGACAGGGCGCCAGTAGCAGACCGACAGGGAGGCCACCGTGCCCGATGAGAGGCGGCTGCTCGCCGTCCACGCCCACCCGGACGACGAGACGACGAGCAACGGCTGGACCTTCCCGAGGTACGCCGACGAGGGCGTGCGCATCACGCTGGTGACGAGCAACCTCGGCGAGGAGGGCGAGATCCTGGTGCCCGAGCTCGCCGGGCTCGGGGCGCAGGAGGCCGACCAGCTCGGCGGCTACCGCCTGTGGGAGCTGCGCGCCGCATGCGCCGCGCTCGGCGTGCGCACCCACCACTTCCTCGGCGGACCAGGGCGCTACCGCGACAGCGGGATGATGGGGGAGCCCAGCAACGAGCATCCCCGCAGCTTCTGGCGGGCGGACGTCGACGAGGCCGCGCGCCACCTCGTGGAGGTGATCCGCGCCGACCGGCCCCAGGTGCTGCTGACCTACAACGAGATCGGCGGCTACGGGCACCCGGATCACATCCAGGCGCACCGCGTCGCGATGCGCGGCGCCGAGCTGGCCGCCGACCCGGCGTACGCCGCCGAGCTCGGTGAGCCGTGGGACATCGCGAAGATCTACTGGAGCGCGATGCCGCGCTCCGGCTTCGCGAAGGCGATCGCCCGGCTGCGGGACTCGGGGGAGGATGCCTTCGCCGACCTCGACATCGAGAACGCGACGTTCCTCGTCGACGACGCCCTCGTCACCACCGCGATCCAGGGGACCGGGTACGCCGACCAGCGCACGCTGGCCCTGCGGGCACACGCCACCCAGGTGAGTCCCGAGCACCCGTTCTTCCGGGTCTTCGACCAGATCGGTGCCGAGGCGCAGCGCGACCACTACCAGCTGGTCAAGGGCGCGCTCGGCGCGCGCGATCCCGCCACCGGCCTGGAGAGCGATCTGTTCGCCGGGCTGTAGCGCACCCGCGCGGCCACCCGGCCCGGACGGCGGCGCGGTGCCGGCCCCGCCGTGGCCTACGCTGGCGTGCGTGGACCAGAAGACCGCCGACGCAGTGACCGTCACCGACCGGCGACGCGCTGTCGAGAAGCCGGCCGGCGCTGAGACGGCGACGCGCGTCGGCAATGTCGTGGTCTGGACCCTGGTCGCACTCCTCGTCGCGGTGATCGGGATGCTGCTGATCCCGCTCACGACGCCCGGCGGCGTCCGCATCCCCGTCGCGCCGGCCATCGCGCTCGCCGCCAACATCGTCCTTCCCAGGCTGATGTATCACGGGGCCGGCTGGGGGTGGGCCACCTTCCTGCCCGCACTGGCATGGCTCGTCGTGGTGCTGGCCGGTGCGAGCGTCTCCTCCGACGGTGACCTGCTGATTCCGGGCAACAGCTACTCGAGCGTGGTCGGCCTCATCCACCTGGCCGCCGGCGCGATGGGAGCCGTCATGGGGGTGGCCGTCGCGCGGATGTCGCCGCGCCGGCGACGTCGCGCCAGGTACGATGTCATCACTAAGTAGTGCGTAGCAGTCCGTTCGCGGAGTAGCATCCGACAGAGGTCATGGCCCGAAGTCCGTAATGGGGGGACGTCTGGTGGCTGCCACGCAATCCACAGTTGTCGAGTATCCCGACGCCGAGCAAGCGGCGCACGAGGCTCTCGCTGCTGTGCGTTCGCTCAACGATCGGCGTTCGATGGGAACGCGCGCCGACCGTCGAGTCCTGGAAGGCCGCGCCACCCTCGACCGCCTGCTCGACGAGCAGCCGCCCGTCGACCTTCGGGTCCGCCAGGTCACCGACCTCGCCGAGCTCGGACGTGAGCTGTCGGGGCTGAGCCTGCGCACTCGACGCGAGGTGCTCAGCCTGCACGCCGGCGCCATGCCGACCGAGCCCATGCTGCAGCACGCGGCGCGGGCCGACCAGGAGCTGCTCGATCGCGGCGTGCACGTGCGAGTGCTGTACCCCAGCAGCTTCGCCCAGGTCGGCTTCATCCGCGACTTCGTCGACCAGCAGACGGCGGCCGGCGCCATGTACCGGTTCGCCGACGCGATCCCGTACCGCATGATCATCTCCGACGGCCTGCGCGCCGTCGTCCCGCACGTTGCGACCTCCGAGCGCAGCGGGGCGATCCTGACGAGCGAGGCGGTGCTGGTGCGCGCGCTGCGTCACCTGGCCATCAGCATGCTGCGCCGAGGCTCCGACCTCGAGCAGCTGCGCCAGGCCGGCGGCCGCACCGCTCCCACCGAGATGGAGCTCAAGGTCATCCGGGCGCTGAGCCTGGGGCTGACCGACGAGGCCGCCGCCAAGCGGCTCGCGGTCAGCGAACGCACGTTCCGACGCCACGTGGCCTCGGTCATGGAGCGCCTGGACGCAGTGAGCCGCTTCCAAGCGGGAGTTCGCGCCGTCGAGCGCGGATGGATGTAAGCCCCACCACATCGGCACCACAATGTCAAGCCTGGATCCGGACGGTGGCCGGAACCGGTCACCTAACCGTGAAACCCTCGCGCCAGAGCGATTCATGACATGGAATGTTCTTGACGCCGTTCCCCCAACGGGCGTCATGGGAAACGCCCCTACTCCCCCGTGCGGGGCGCTCCCGAGCAGACCTGGGAAGGATCGAAGATGAGACGAGTCGTAGCGATCTTGTGCACCGCCGCCGCCCTCGCGCTTGGCACTGTTGCCACCGTCGAGGCCGCCGCGGCACCCCAGCAGGAGGCACCCCAGGCCTGCGCGTTCTGCTGGCCCACCAACCGGTAGGCCAGCACAACGACCGAGCAGCCGGCTCGGAGGCGCATTACCTGCAATGTGCTTCCGAGCCGGCTGTTTCGTTGTTCTCAGCTCCGCCCGACGCTCCGTGAGCCACTCACGGAGCGTCGCCGTGTGGTGACTAGACTCGTCCTACAGCACCGCATCGAGGCCGTGGCCTCATCGTTCGTGGAGAGGAACATCCCGTGACCTACGTGATCGCGCTTCCGTGTGTCGACGTCCTGGACAAGGCGTGCGTCGAAGAGTGCCCCGTCGACTGCATCTACGAGGGGGAGCGGATGCTCTATATCCACCCCGACGAGTGCGTGGACTGCGGTGCGTGCGAGCCGGTCTGCCCGGTCGAGGCGATCTACTACGAGGACGACGTCCCCGAGGAGTGGAAGCAGTACTACGACGTGAACGTCGAGTTCTTCAATGAGCTTGGCTCTCCCGGCGGTGCCTCCAAGATCGGCAAGCAGAACTTCGATCACCCGATCGTGGCGGCGCTGCCCCCGCAGGCCGAGTAGTCGGCCGAGGATGCGCGAGATCACCCTCCCCGAATTCCCCTGGGACACGCTCGCGCCGTACGGCGACAAGGCCCGGGCTCACCCTGACGGAATCGTCGACCTCTCCATCGGGACGCCCGTCGATCCGACACCGCAGGTCGTGCAGGACGCGGTGCGGGCCGCGGCGGACTCGCCCGGCTACCCGCCCACGATCGGCATCCCCGGCCTGCGGGAGACCGTCGCCGAGGCGGCCGAGCGGCTGTACGGCATCACCGGTCTCACCCCCGCCCACATCCTGCCGGTGATCGGGACCAAGGAGCTGATCGGCACGCTGCCGACGCTGCTGGGCATCGGGACCGGCGACACCGTGATGATTCCCGACCTGGCCTACCCGACCTACGCGGTCGCCGCGGCGTTCGCCGGCGCACAGACGCTCACCGCCGACGGCTACACCCGCATCGGCCCGCAGCGGCTGGCGCTCACCTGGATCAACTCGCCGTCCAACCCGACCGGCCGGGTCCTCGGCCCGGCGCACCTGCAGAAGATGGTGGACGAGTCACGGCGCCGCGGCGTGCTGCTCGCCAGCGACGAGTGCTACATCGACCTGTCCTGGGAGGGAGACGCGCCGCTGTCGGTGCTGCACCCCGACGTACGCGGCGGGTCGTTCGACGGACTCCTTGCCGTCCACTCGCTGTCCAAGCGCTCCAACTTCGCCGGCCTGCGCGGCGGCTTCGTGGCCGGTGACCCGCAGGTGATCGCCCGGCTGACCGAGGTTCGCAAGCATCTGGGATTCCTGGTGCCGCGGCCGGTCCAGATGGCGATGATCGCCGGGTACCGCGACGACGTCCACGTGCGCGACCAGCGCGAGATCTACCGCCGTCGCCGCGAGCTGCTCAAGGCGGCGCTCGTCGAGAGCGGCTTCCGAATCGACCACAGCGAGGCGGGGCTGTATCTGTGGGCGACCCGCGACGAGCCGTGCTGGCAGACCGTCGACTTCCTGGCCGAGAAGGGCATCCTGGTCGCGCCGGGCGCGTTCTACGGCGCCGCAGGCGCCACGCACGTGCGGATCGCGCTGACCGCCACCGACGCCGGCATCGAGCAGGCCGCTGCCCGGCTGCTCGCCTGACGGGGAATAGCCGACATTGATTGACGGTTCAACCACTATGTCGTCAACGTGTGGAGGAACCCTATGACCATCGCGATCACCGGCGCCACCGGCGCCCTCGGCTCGCTCGTGCTCGAGTCGCTGCTGCGCACCGAGCGCCCCGCCGATCTCGTCGCCGTCGTCCGTGACCCGGCCAAGGCGTCCGGGCTCGCCGAGCGCGGCGTCGCCGTCCGGACCGCCACCTACGACGACCCGGAGGCGCTGCGCGCCGCGCTGGCCGGCGTCGAGACCCTGCTGCTGATCTCCGGCAGCGAGGTCGGCCGGCGCGTTCGGCAGCACGCCAACGTGATCGAGGCGGCCACGCAGGCCGGCGTCCGGCGGATCGTCTACACCAGCGCCCCCAAGGCGACCGACACCCCGCTGGTGCTCGCCCCGGAGCACAAGGCGACCGAGGAGCTGCTGGCCGCCTCCGGCCTCGCCGTGACCATCCTGCGCAACAACTGGTACAACGAGAACTACCTGCCCCAGGTCGACGCGGTGCGGCACACCGGCATCCTGCTCGGCGCGGCCGGTGACGGGCGGGTCGCCAGTGCCGCGCGCCGCGACTTCGCCGAGGCGGCGGCCGCGGTGCTCACCGGCGACGGCCACGAGGGCCGCATCTACGAGCTCACCGGCGACACCGCGTGGACCTACGACGATCTCGCCGGGGCGTTGTCCGAGGTCGTCGGGCGGGACGTCGTGTACAAGCCGGTGAGCGCCGCCGAGCTCGTCACCGCGCTGCTGGACGCCGGGCTCGACGAGGGCAGTGCCCGGTTCGTCGCGGCCCTCGACGAGAACATCGCCGACGGTGCCCTCGGCGACGTCGACCCGACGCTCGGCCGCCTGATCGGCCGCCCGACCACTCCGCTCGTGGAGACCCTTCGCGGCTAGCGACACGTCGCCGCAGGTTCGCTAAGGTGCACTCTTAGCAAGCCTAACGACGCAAGGAGCTCCCGCATGGCGAAGACAGAGACCGGAACGGACGACCTGCTCGCGGAGGTCGCGGACGGGGTCGGCACCCTCACCTTCAACCGTCCCGAAGCACGCAACGCGATGAGCGGCGACATGATGAGCGGCCTCGCCGACGTGCTGGCGGACTGGGCGGACGACGACGAGATCGGCGCGGTGGTCATCACCGGTGCCGGCGGCGCGTTCTGCGCCGGCGGCGACGTCAAGGGCTTCAACGAGCGCGGGGGAGAGGGCGGCGCCGGCGGCGCGGTCGATCCGCGCCGCGTCGATGCCCAGCGCGAGAACCAGAAGGCCACCGTCGGGCGGATCTACAGCTACCCCAAGCCGGTGATCGGCGCGATCCCCGGCGCGGCCGCCGGGGCGGGCCTCGGCTTCGCGCTGGCCACCGACGTTCGCGTCGGGACGCCGAAGTCGGTCATGGCGACCGCGTTCGGCGGTGTCGGGCTGTCCGGCGACTACGGGGTCACCTGGCTGCTGAACCAGCTGGTCGGCCCGGCGAAGGCCCGACAGCTGATGTTCTTCAACGACCGGGTGCGCGGCGACGAGCTCCTCGAGCTCGGGCTGCTGAACTGGATCGTTCCGGAGGACGAGCTGCAGACCAAGGCGTTCGAGCTGGCCAAGACCCTCGCCGACGGTCCGCGCGGCTGCTTCTCGCGGATGAAGGCGAACCTGGCCGAGGTGCCCGTCGCCACGCTGGAGGAGGCCATGGACGCCGAGGTGCAGCGCCACCTCGAGTGCGGCGTCACCGCGGACCACCGCGAGGCCGTCGCCGCGTTCGTCGAGAAGCGCAAGCCGGTCTTCCGCCGCTGATCGCCCATCTGCGGGGCAGCCAGGGACGCTGCGGGCTCGATAGCGTCGCCGGCTGCCCCGCAGAACGGGTCAGTTGGCGTGCAGCGCCTCGTTGAGGACGACGCCCTCGCCCTTGTGCGGGCGGGCCTCGATCGCGCCGGTCACGCTGTTGCGCAGGTACAGGATGCCGCTCTCGCCGGAGAGCTCCGCGCCCTTCTTGGTCGAGCCGTCGGGCAGGGTCACCTTCGTGCCGGCGGTGACGTAGCACCCGGCCTCCACGACGCAGTCATCGCCGAGCGAGATCCCCACGCCGCCGTTCGCGCCGATCAGGCACCGCTCACCGATGGTGATGGTCTCCTTGCCGCCGCCGGACAGCGTGCCCATGATCGACGCGCCGCCGCCGACATCCGAGTCGTTGCCGACGACGACACCGGCACTGATCCGGCCCTCGACCATGGCGTTGCCCAGCGTGCCGGCGTTGAAGTTCACGAATCCCTCATGCATCACCGTCGTGCCCTCGGCGAGGTGCGCGCCGAGTCGTACCCGGTCGGCGTCTGCGATCCGCACGCCGCTGGGGATCAGGTAGTCGACCATGCGCGGGAACTTGTCCACGCCGTACACCGTCACCGCGCCGCGCGAGCGGAGGCGGGCACGCACGGCCGCGAAGCCGTCGACGGCGCACGGTCCGTGGTTGGTCCACACGACGTTCGTGAGCTTGCCGAAGATGCCCTCCATGCTGGCCTCGTTCGGCTTGATCACCCGCGCCGAGAGCAGGTGCAGGCGCAGGTAGGCGTCGTAGGCGTCGGCCGGCGCGTCGGCGAGAGAGGCGATCCGGGTCTGCACGACGACCTGGCGCACCTGGCGCTCGGCGTCCTCGCCGGCGAGGCCCACGAGGTCGGCGTGCTCCGCGGGGACGTCGGACGGCTCGGGACGGCTCGTGCCGCCGTCCCCGGCCTCGGCGAGCGCCGGCGCGGGGAACCAGACGTCGAGCACCGAGCCGTCATCGGCGATGGTGGCCAGCCCGTAGGCGGCGGCTGCTGACGGTAGAAGCGGCACGGATACTCCAGGGTTCGACGACGAGAAACGTCCTCAACCCTACCTAGCGAGCCGCGTGTCGGTCGCGGCCGCCGCCTTGGCCTGCTCGCCCTCCGGCGTCTCGGGGTAGATGCTGCGCGTCTCCGAGCGGGTGTATCGGCGCGGCAGCCAGTCCCGCGGGTACACCTTCGGCAGCACCTTGGCGATGGCGAGCGCCACGTACATCACCGTGTTGATGGCGACGAACGCGGCGAGCACCGAGAACCACCCGGTCTGCAGCGTCGACTCCGGCAGCAGGATGCCGTCGGCGGCCAGGAGCTGTGCTGTGGTCATGCCGTCTCTCCGTCCGCGACCTGGAGGGTGCCGTCCCCGCTGGTGACGACGTGCCGCCACCGTGCTTCACGGCCCACGACGATGTCGATGACACCCTTGACGAACACGATGTTCAGGAACGTGGCGTACAGCAGCTCGGGGAAGAGCGTCACCGCGAGCAGCCGGGCCGGCCAGCCGCCGCGCCATACCGACACCACGCGCTCCACGATGAACAGCAGACCGATGCCCAGCCAGAACGGGAACCACACCCACTGGCCCAGGGAGAGCGCCATGATCACCAGGACGGCGAAGTAGGTGACCAGCGCGACCACGCCGTACCCGATGCCGAGCTGCTGCGACCAGTAGCGCGCGGTCTGGGCGGTGACGCCGTACGCGCCGAGGTTCTCCAGCGCTCCGCGCTGCCAGCGCAGGCGTTGCGCCCACAGCGCGCGCCACGTGGGCATGACCTCGGTGACGACGGTGCACTCGTTCGGCGAGATCATCAGCGCGCCGAGCGACTTCAGGGCGATGGTGAGCTCGTTGTCCTCCGTCAGCGCGGCAGTGTCGTACACGTCGCCGCGGCGGCCGGGGATCAGCGAGCCGCGGCTGTCGGCGACGACCTTCATCGCCCGCGACCGGAACACCGAGGCGGTGCCGGTCAGCACGAAGACGCGCCCGCGCCGGCGGCGGATCTCCCGGGCGTACCGGGTGTACTCGTTGCGCTGGAACTGCCCCATGATCCCGTGCCGCTTCTCGCCGTAGAACAGGCCGCCGACCGCCATGAGGGCGCGGTCGTTGGTGAACCGGGCGCGCGCCGCGCGCAGGTAGCCCTGGTCGAGCACCGTGTCGGCGTCCATCACCATGACGGTGTCGTTCTCGCCGAGCGTCGGCAGCAGCACCGCGAGCGCCTGGTTCAGGGCGCCGCCCTTCTTGTGCGTGTTGTCCACCGAGCGGAATACCTCGGCGCCGGCGTTGGCGGCGAGCACCTCGGTGTCGTCGGTGCAGTTGTCCGCCACGACGATGATCCGCTCGGGAGGCTCGTGCTGCGCCTGCAGCGACGCCAGCGTCGCCTCGATCTTGTCGGCCTCGTTGTGTGCCGGGATGAGCACCGTCACGGTCACCGGCCCGTGGAACACGCCGCGGGTGGCCGCCATGACCGGGCGCGGCGACAGCGGCAGGCTTTCCGGGTCGTCGGCGCGGCGATACCGGTTGCTGATGAACAGCTCGATCGCCGCGATCGCTGCCGCCAGCAGCAGGGCGCCGCCCACCGCGACCAGGATCGCCTGCACCGACGGTGCGGCCGTGTCGTACATGACCGAGAAGATCCCGAACAGAATGCCCTCCTGGGGCGCGACCCGGTGCGCGGGGCCGAGGAGGGCCAGCGCGGCCCAGATGACGACGGCCGCCGCGAGGGCGATGCCCAGCACGACGAGGCCGATGCCTCGGGTGAGGCCGGAGGGCTGCTTGGCGGGTCGCCGTGACGACATGGCTGCCTTTCTGGAGCTGCGCGGTAGCGGTGCGGAGCGGGGTGGAGCGGGCGGATCGGGTGCTTCAGTGCTTCAGGGCGCCGTCGAGGTGACGGGCGATGAACTCGTCGATCGGTACCGGCTCGCCGATCAGGTAGCCCTGGGCGACGTCTACGCCGAGCTCGCGCACCAGCCGTAGGGCCTCCTTCGAGGACACCCACTCGGCGACGGTCCGTTTTCCCAGGTCACGGGCTACGGTAACCATCGAGCGGATGATAGCGCGGTCCTTCGCCGATTGCGGAGCGTTCTTCACGAAATCGCCGTCGATCTTCACCCACTCGAACGCCATGTGCTTCAGATAGCGGAACGAGCCGTACCCGGAGCCGAAGTCGTCGAGGGCGAACTCGATGTTCATCGCCGCGGCCCGCTCGGCGAACTCCCGCGCCTGGGTGATGTCCTGGATGGCCGCCGTCTCGGTCATCTCGACGACGAGCTCGCCGGGCTGGACGCCGCCGATGTCGGCGATGGCCTCGGCGATGGCCTGCTCTACGAGGGCGTTTCCGATCGACGACCCGGAGACGTTGAAGCCGAGGGTGAAGCCCGGGTTGTACTCGCGGATCACCGGCAGCAGCGCGATCGCGTGCCGGGCGACCCAGGCGTCCAGCTCGGTGATCAGCCCGGTCCGTTCGGCGATGTAGATGAAGCGCCCCGGCGGCACCAGCTCGTGGTCGTCGGCCAGTCGCACGAGCACCTCCGCGCCCTTGATGCGATCCGACTGCAGGTCCAGCAGCGGCTGCAGGTGCAGCTCGAACAGGCCCTCGTCGATAGCCCGCTGCAGCCGGGGCTTCCAGGCCATCCGGGCGCCCGTCAGGGGCTGGTCGGGATCGATCTCGGACAGCATCGCGTATCCGTTGCGGCCGGCGTCCTTGGCGTCGTACATCAGCATGTCGGCCAGATCGGCGGGGTCGGATCCACGGGTCGCGGCGCCGGCGAACGTCGTCACGCCGACGCTCGCCGTCACGCGGGGGGAGGCGCCGTCGATGGCGGCGATCGCGTCGGGCACCAGCTTGACCACCGCCGCCGCCTTCGCCTCCGCGGTCTGCGCGTCGGCGTCGGGCAGCAGCACGGCGAACTCGTCGCCGCCGAGCCGTGCGACGAGGTCGGTGCGCCGGAAGGACCGTCGGAGGATGGCCGCGATCGACGCGAGCAACTGGTCGCCGACCGCGTGCCCGAGCCGGTCGTTGACCTCCTTGAAGTGGTCGACGTCCAGCACCAGGAGGGCGCCGTGCGGGCCGAACTGCTCGCAGCGGTCCAGGTGCAGCTGCAGGGCGTGGTCGAACTGCCGCCGGTTGGCCAGCCCGGTCAACGCGTCGTGCTCAGCCATGTGCGCCAGCTGCGCCTCGAAGCGGCGCTGGTCGGAGATGTCGATGACGTGCATGAGCACGGTCGGGACGCCGTCGTACTCGAACACCGCGCGGCTGCTGATGGAGACCGGCAGGGTCCCGCCGTCCGGCGCGTCGAGCGCCCAGTCGTCGGTCTGCTGCTCACCGCGCAGGTCGACGACCCGCGTGAGGTGCCGCCGCAGGTCGTCGCCGAACCGGCTGAGCTGGTCGAGGCGCAGCCCGGCCAGCCGCTCCGGCGAGCGGCGCACCATCACGCCGAACCGGTCGTTGGCGCGCAGGATCGTGCCGTCCGGCCGGAGGGTCAGCAGGCCGTGCGGGGCGTCGGTGAACAGCTGCTCGGCGCGGTCGCGGGCGACGCGCACGTCCCTGAAGTGCGCGCGGCGTTCGTACGCCGCGGTGGCCAGCAGCATCGGCAGGCTGGTGGCCAGCAGCATGTAGGCCTGCAGGACCAGCGCCCGTTGCGCCGGGTCGGCCACCGCGCCGATGGCGCCGCCGGCGCCCAGCAGGGTGAGCACGAGGGTGCTCAACGCGACGAGGTGGCCCCACAGCGCGGCCCATGGCACCGGCATGCGGAAGCCCACCCACGCCAGGACGGCCAGCATGAGGTAGGACAGCGGCAACGCCTGGCCCGGCCCGAACACCACCCAGAGCGTCCCGGCCGTGAGCGTGGCCAGCACCACCACCTCGACCGGCCGCGGCCGCGTCACGACACGGTGCCAGCGCCGCAGTGCCAGCGCCGGTCCGGTGACCACGACGATGGCGGTGGAGTACCGCACCAGCCACGCGAGCATCTCCATCCAGGTGATCGGCGTGCCGCGGACGGCGACGGCGAGCATCCCGACCAGGCCGCTCGCGACGGCCGCCGCCGCGGCGGAGGCCAGCAGCCGCGTCACGTCGCCGACGGTCTGCATCCGCGCGGATGCGACGGAGCCGTCGTCGCCGATGTTCGAGCCGAGCAGCGAGCCGCTGCGGGTCAGCCGTGCGTTGACGGCCCGCGCGGCGAGCGGCCCGACGGTGTGGGCGATGGCGAACAGCATCCCTGCGGCCCACCCGTGGCCGGTGGCGACGGCGCCGACCAGTGACAGGACGCCGGCCAGCAGCGCGCCGTAGATCGTCTCGGAGCGGTTGCGGGCGGTCAGCGCCCAGTAGGTGGACACGCCCGCGGCGGGCCAGTAGACGGCCAGGCCGGTCGACCCCAGCTGCTCGAGGCGCCCGATCAGGTACATCGTCAGGTACAGCGCCGCATACCCCAGCCATCGGCCAGCCATCCGCCCTCATTTCCCTGCTCAGCCCGCAGAATCATACCGTCGCGGACGCCGCCCGCGGGTGGCGATAGACTCGGCCGGTGACCGAACGAGCACCGAAGCTGGATCTGCGCCAGGACGCCGTATCGCTGACCGCATCCCTCGTCGACATCGAGTCGGTGTCCGGCAACGAGGGGCCCCTCGCCGATGCCATCGAGGCGGCGCTGCGCGAGCTGGGGTACCTCGAGGTGCTGCGCTGCGGTGACGCGGTGCTCGCCCGCACCGAGACCGGCAAGGACCGCCGGGTCGTGCTCGCGGGGCACATCGACACCGTGCCGGTCGCGGACAACCTGCCCAGCGAGGTGCGCGGCGAGCGGATCTACGGCTGCGGTACGTCGGACATGAAGTCCGGCGACGCCGTGATGCTGCGGCTCGCGGCCACCCTGCGGGACGCGGCGTACGACGTCACCTACATCTTCTACGACAACGAAGAGGTCGCCGCCGACAAGAACGGCCTCGGCCGGGTGGCGCGGGAGTACCGCCACTGGCTGTACGGCGACCTGGCCGTCGTCCTCGAGCCGACCGACGGCATCCTCGAAGCGGGGTGCCAGGGCACGCTACGCGCCCGCGTGCGCACGAGCGGGCAGCGGGCACACAGCGCTCGTTCCTGGCTGGGGGACAACGCCATCCACAAGATGGGCTCGTTGCTGACGCGCCTGCAGGACTACCAGCCGGAGACCCACGTCATCGACGGCTTGGAGTATCGGGAGGGGCTGAACGCGGTCCGCATCGACGGCGGCGTCGCCGGCAACGTCATTCCCGACGAATGCACCGTGCACGTGAACTTCCGGTACGCGCCGGACCGGTCGGCCGCCGACGCCGAGGAGCTCGTGCGCGGCTTCTTCGAGGGGCACGACGTCGAGATCACCGACAACTCGCCGGCCGCGCTGCCGGCGCTCGGCGATCCGCTGATGCAGGACTTCGTCGCGCACGTCGACCGCCCGATCGTCGCGAAGTACGGCTGGACGGACGTCTCGAGGTTCAGCGCGTTCAAGATCCCCGCGATCAACTATGGGCCCGGCGAGCCCAACCTCGCGCACAAGCCGGAGGAGTCCGCCCGGACGACGCTGATCGAGGAGGCTGAGCGGACCCTGGCGGCGTTCCTCACCACGCCGTACGGCGACGCGGGCTAGTAGCCCTTGCCGTTCGGGTTCCAGGTGATGTGCACGTCACCGTCCTTGTTGTCGTAGTGCATCTCCAGCGGGCTCTGGGTCTGCGGAATCTTGAACAACAGGTCGCCGAAGGCGTAGTTGCGGGTCGCGTCCGGTCGGTTCCCGATCGGGGTCTTGCCCGCCAGCCAGTCTGTGGTGCCCCCCTCGCCGGTGGGCTCCAGGGGCTCGGGATGGTAGGTCTGGCCGTCGACGATCATCGTGAACTCGTCGCGCAGGATGATGTCGGAGCCGCCCTCGCCGTTGAAGTAGACGTTGACGCGGTAGCCGCCCTCCTGGGCGTCGTACGCCGGCTCCTCGGTCGACAGCACGATCCAGCCGGGGTACTTGTTCACGTAGCCGACGATCACGCCGTACTTGAACGGCGACGACGCGTCGCTCAGCCCGAACCCGTCGGGCTCCTGCGAGGGCAGGATCTCGCGGCCGTTGGCGTCCGTGGGCGCCGCCGAGGACGACTCGGCGGACCCGCTCTCGCTCGCGCCGGAGGACTCGGGGTGCGATGCGTCCGCGCTGGCGCTCGCGGCGACGGAGCTGCGCGTCGAGCCCTCCTCGGCGGTCGCGTCGCTGCATCCTGCCGTGAGCGCGATCGTGGCGGCGGCCAGGACGGCGGCGATGGAACGGGTCTTCATCTGCTGTGTCTCCTCGAGGATGGCGCTGAGAAATGCGGTCGTCGGCCCGCCGTGGAGGTGGGCCGCGCAGTCGGACGTCGCGTTGGGCGGGACGGCTCCCCGCGATCAGGAATCGCGACGTAGCGCACGTCCGGCGCGCAGATCGCCGGCGATCCGGGTGGCTCGCCGGCCGACCAGCTCGGCCGCCCTCAGGTCGATGTCGGTCGGCGGCAGCTCGCCGTTGCGTGACACGGAGGCGGCGCCGTACGGATTGCCCGCCTCGATCTGGCTCGGCTCGGTGTAGCCGGGCGGCACGATGATCCCACCCAGGTGGCACACCATCGTATAGATCGACATCAATGTCGTCTCCTGGCCGCCGTGCGCGGTGGCGCTGGAGGTGAACGCGGCGAACACCTTCTCGGCGAACGCGTTGGCGCCCCAGAGCTCGCCCCAGGTGTCGATGAAGGCCTGCAGCTGCGACGAGACGTGCCCGAAGCGTGTCGGGGTGCCGAGCAGGATCACATCGGCGGCGCCGACGTCGTCGAGGGTGGCGACGGGGATGCGCTCGGTCGCGTCGCGGTGCCGGGCCCACAGCGGGTTGCGCTCGATGACCTCCCGCGGCACCGTCTCGGCGACGCGCACCGTCCGGACGCTGCCGCCCGCGGCACGCGCGCCGTCCGCGACGGACTGCGCGAGCGCGTGCACGCTGCCGGTCGCGGAGTAGTAGATGACCGCGACCTTGAGCGGATCGTCGCGGCGCCGAGTCGTCGGCGCCGAGCCGAGCACGGTCGTACGCCGCAGGTCTTCATCGCGCATTAACCAGCTCCATAGGTGATGTTCGAAGTAACGCCGCGCGGCGCCCTGCGGGTGCTCAGTACCGTGAGCCTATGACATCCCTGGATCCAGACCGCCGCCCCGACCAGCGCGTCACCGAGCGCCACCGCGGCCCGGTGACGCTGCGGCGCACCCAGGTCACCGGCAGCACGACCGACCAGCGGCTGCTCGACCAGCGTGGCCCTAGCGACTGGGTGCACACCGACCCGTGGCGGGTGCTGCGCATCCAGTCCGAGTTCGTCGAGGGCTTCGGACTGCTGTCCGAGCTGCCGTCGTGCGTGTCCGTCTTCGGCTCCGCGCGCGCCGTGCCCGACGAGCCCGACTATCGGCGCGCCGTGGACATCGGACGGCTGCTCGTGCAGGCCGGGTACGGCGTGATCACCGGCGGCGGCCCCGGGATCATGGAGGCCGCCAACAAGGGCGCCCAGGAGGGCGGCGGCCTCTCGGTCGGCCTCGGCATCGAGCTGCCGTTCGAGCAGGGCCTCAACCCGTGGGTCGACCTCGGGGTCAACTTCCGATACTTCTTCGTCCGCAAGACGATGTTCGTCAAGTACTCGCAGGCCTTCGTGATCCTCCCCGGCGGCTTCGGCACCATGGACGAGCTGTTCGAGGCGCTGACCCTCGTGCAGACGAACAAGATCACCCGGTTCCCGGTCGTCCTCGTCGGCGTCGACTACTGGAGCGGCCTGATCTCCTGGATCCGCGACACGATGGTCCGCGAGCGACGCGTCGACGCCGGCGACCTGGACCTGCTGCACCTGACCGACGACCCGGAGGAGGTCGTGCGGATCATCCGGGCGCACCGCGACCGGCAGGCTGAGCAGCCCTCGGGCCGGTCCACCGCGGACGAGGGCTAGACGAGGGCGCGCAGCGTCCGCTTCGGCGGCAGGTCGCCGCGGATCACCGCCAGCATGTCCAGCGCCTGCCGGGTCTCGCGCACGTTGTGCGCGCGGAACACCTGCGCGCCGCGCAGCGCCGAGTAGACCGTCGCGGCCAGCGTGCCGGGCAGCCGCTCGAGCCGGTCGACGCCGAGCGACTCGCCGATGAAGTCCTTGTTCGACAGCGCCACCAGCACCGGCCAGCCCGTCGCGGCCAGCTCGTCGAGACGGCGCGTGACCTCCAGCGAGTGGTAGGTGTTCTTCGCGAAGTCGTGGCAGGGGTCGATCAGGATGCCGTCGCGCCGCACCCCGGCGGCGACGGCGCGCTCGGCCAGCCCGGTGACGGTGGCGACGACGTCCGCGACGACGTCGTCGTACGCGACGCGGTGCGGGTCGGTGCGTGGCGCGAGGCCGCCCACGTGGGAGCACACCAGCCCCGCGCCGCTGCGGGCTGTGACGGTGAGGACGTCAGGATCGGCACCGCCCCACGAGTCGTTGACGAGGTCGCAGCCCAGCCCGGTGACCACCTCGGCGACCTCTGCTCGGTAGGTGTCCACGCTGATCACGACGTCCGGGAAGGCCGCGCGCAGCGCCTCCACCACCGGCGCGACCCGGTCGATCTCCTCCGCCGCGCTCACCTCGGTGCCCGGGCCGGCCTTCACCCCGCCGATGTCCACGATGTCGGCGCCCTCGTCGACGACGCGGCGGGCCCGGTCGATCGCCGCGCGCAGCTCGAAGGTCTCGCCGCGGTCGTAGAACGAGTCGGGGGTGCGGTTGACGATGGCCATCACCAGCAGCGCGTGGTCGTCGTAGTCGTGCCGGCCCAGTCGAAAGCCCATGCTGCTCCTCGCGTCGCGTCCCATGAAAGTATCGGTAGCCGTGCTGACCTTCGTGCTGGTGGTTCTCGGGATCGTGGCGGTCGCCGTCGCGCTCTACTTCGCGGCCACCCTGATCTTCGGCCCCGGCGAGCCGCCGCAGCCGGCCGGCGAGCCGCTCGCGTCCCCGCTGCCCGCGGGCCGGGACCTGCGCGCCGAGGACCTGCGCGCCGCCACCTTCCCGGTCACCGTCCGCGGCTACCGGATGGCCGACGTCGACGCTCTGCTCGAGCGGCTCGCCGCGCAGCTCGCGGCGCGCGACGACGCCGTCGCGCAGGACGACGCGGCCGCGGACGAGGAGCCCCCGCGACAGCCCTGAGCGCGCAAAATGCCGACCCCGTAGCGACCCCGATGGGCCGGTGAGGATAATCGATGTAACTCAGGTCTCACTCGCGGGAGACGTGACCACTAAACCCGAGCCACACAGGCTCTACGACGGCAGATGGTCGGCCACACCGACCGCCTGTGAAGGAGGAGAACATGGCGGCGATGAAGCCTCGCACCGGTGAGGGACCGCTCGAGGTCACGAAGGAAGGTCGCGGAATCGTCATGCGCGTACCCCTCGAGGGCGGTGGCCGGCTTGTCGTCGAGATGACCCCCGACGAGGCGCAGGCCCTCTCGGAGGCGCTGAAGGGCATCGTCGACTAGCTGTCGGCACAGCGAAGAAGGGGCGGGTGGCCGGTGGCCGCCCGCCCCTTCGCGCGCTCGATCAGCGGCGCGAGGCGCGGACGACGGCCTCGTAGAGCGTGTTCACCTGCTCGGCGATGCGGTCCCAGCCGAAGTCACCGACGGCGCGCTGCCGTCCGGCCCGGCCGAACTCGTCGCACAGCTGCTCGTCGTTGATCAGCTGGCCGACCGCCCGGGCCAGGCCTGCCTCGAACTCCTCGGGCCGCTTCTCGTCGTAGTGCACCAGCAGGCCCGTCTCTCCGTTGAGCACGACCTCCGGGATGCCGCCGACGTCCGAGGCCACCACCGCCGTCTCGCAGGCCATCGCCTCGAGGTTGACGATGCCGAGTGGTTCGTACACCGAGGGACAGACGAAGACCCGCGCGTGGGTGAGCACCTGGACGACCTGCTCCCGCGGCAGCATCTCGCTGACCAGGAACACGCCCTCCCGCTGCGCCTCGAGCTCGGCCAGCAGCCGGTCGGTCTCCTCCTTGAGCTCGGGAGTGTCCGCGGCTCCCGCGAGCAGCACGACCTGGACGCCGGGCTCGAGGAGCTTCGCGGCGTTGAGCAGGTGCGGGACGCCCTTCTGGCGGGTGATCCGGCCGACGAACGTCACGTACGGCTTGGTGAGGTCGACGCCGATCCGCTCCAGGACGTCGGTGCCGGGGTCGGGACGGTAGAGCTCGGTGTCGATCCCGTTGTAGATGGTGTGCACCTTGTCCGGGTCGACGTCCGGGTAGGCCTCGAGGATGTCGCGGCGCATCCCGTTGCTGACCGCGACGATGGCGTCGGCGGCCTCGTACGCCGTCTTCTCGACCCAGGACGACAGCCGGTAGCCACCGCCGAGCTGCTCGGCCTTCCAGGGCCGCAGCGGCTCGAGGGAGTGCGCCGAGATCACGTGCGGTACGCCGTACAGCAGCTTGCCGAGGTGCCCGGCCAGGTTGGCGTACCAGGTGTGCGAGTGCAGCAGCTCCCGGTCCGCGAGGGCCGCGGTCATCGCGACGTCGGCGGCGAGCACCTTCAGCGCCGAGTTGGCGTCGGGCGCTCCCGGGACCGCCTCGGGGAAGGTCTCGGCGCCCGGCCGCTCGTCGCCGGTGCAGTAGACCTGCACGTCGGTGAGCTTGCTCAGCTCGCGGACCAGGAAGTCGACGTGGACGCCCGCTCCGCCGTACACGAACGGGGGGTACTCACGCGTCAGGATGCCAATTCGCATGTCCCAGACCCTAACGCCCGGTCACGGTGTTTTCCGAGAGGTCATGCACGGCTCCGGCCCGCACGTTAGGGTCGTGACGTGGTGGCCCAACCGAAAGTCCTTGGAATCGTGCTCGCCGGCGGCGAGGGCAAGCGTCTGATGCCCTTGACGGCCGACCGGGCGAAACCGGCGGTGCCGTTCGGCGGCTCGTACCGGCTGGTCGACTTCGTGCTGTCGAACCTCGTCAATGCCGGGTATCACCGGCTGTGCGTGCTGACCCAGTACAAGTCGCACTCGCTGGACCGGCACATCACCCAGACCTGGCGGATGTCGACGCTGACCGGCAACTACGTCACCCCGGTCCCGGCGCAGCAGCGTCGCGGGCCGCGGTGGTTCACCGGCAGCGCGGACGCGATCTACCAGTCGATGAACCTGATCCGCGACGAGAAGCCCGACATCGTGGTGGTGTTCGGCGCCGACCACGTCTACCGGATGGACCCGGCGCAGATGGTGGCCCAGCACATCGAGTCCGGCGCGTCGGTCACCGTCGCCGGTATCCGCGTGCCCCGCATGGAGGCGACCGCGTTCGGCGTCATCGACACCGACGAGACCGGCACCCGGATCACCCAGTTCCTGGAGAAGCCGGCCGACCCGCCGGGACTGCCCGACGACCCCGACGCGACGTTCGCGTCGATGGGCAACTACGTCTTCACCGCAGACGCTCTCGTCGACGCCCTGGAGCGGGACGCCGCCGACGAGGCGAGCCTGCACGACATGGGCGGCAACATCATCCCGATGATGACCGCCGACGGTACGGCCTATGTGTACGACTTCGCCGACAACGTGATCCCGGGGGCGACCGACCGCGACCGCGGCTACTGGCGCGACGTCGGGACGCTCGACTCGTACTACGACGCGCACATGGACCTGGTGTCCGTGCACCCGATCTTCAACCTCTACAACTACGAATGGCCGATCCTGACGTCGGCGACCCAGCGGCCGCCGGCGAAGTTCATCCTGGGCGGCCTGGCGACCGAGTCCATGGTCGCCGCCGGCGCCATCATCACCGGCGCGACCGTGCGGCAGTCGATCGTCGGCATGGACTGCCGGATCGAGGACGGCGCGCACGTCGACGGGTCGGTGCTGCTCGACGGCGTGCACATCGGCAAGGGCTCGGTGGTGCGGCGGGCGATCCTCGACAAGAACGTCGTGGTGCGCGACGGCGTGAACCTCGGCATCGACCTCGAGCGCGACCGCGAGAAGTACCACGTGACCGCCAACGGCATCGTGGTCGTGGGCAAGGACGTCGTGGTCGAGTAGCCCGCGCCGTCCGCCGCGGCGGGGGAGCGGAGCGCTACTCCGGGCGGTGGACGGCGGCCAGCAGGCCCTCACCGAGCGGCAGCACCGCGGGGGTGAGGAAGTCGTGCTCGCGGACCAGCTTGCCCAGGTCGCGCAGCGCGACCGACTCGCCGTCCCGCGCGGACGGGTCGGCGACCCGGTCCTTGTGCAGCGCGTCGTCGAACACCACGATGCCGCCGTAGCGCAGTAGCCGCAGCGCCTCGTCCAGCAGCTCGGCGTAGTCGGCCGGATCGGCGTCGATGAACACCAGGTCGTACGCGCCGTCGGTGAGCCGCGGCAGCACGTTGCGGGCGGCGCCGGTGATGACCCGCGCCCGGGAGGAGGCGATGCCGGCCTCGGTGAAGGCCCGCTTCGCGGCCCGCTGATGCTCGATCTCGGTGTCGACCGTGGTCAGCACGCCTTCGGGATGCATGCCCTCCAGCAGCCACAGCCCGGACACCCCGGTGCCGGTCCCGACCTCGACGACCGCGCGGGCGTCGATCGCCGCCGCGAGCAGCCGCAACGCCGCGCCGGCGCCGGTCGACACCGGCTCGACGCCGAGCTCGTCGGCCCGCTGGCGGGCGGAGGCGGTGACGGGGTGCTCGGTCACGAAGGACTCGGCGTAGGTGCGGCTCGCGGCGTTGGTCATGTCCCTCAGCCTAGCGAGCGGCCATGGGCAGCCCGGGCAACGACGCGAGTGGGGTTGCCATCCTATGAGGTTGCTGTGCATCCGATGCTTTGACGGCGCTGGTACGTCTGGTGCGGCACAATTGAGGCCACCAGCCGCCGTCCGCAAGGAGCAAGCACCCTCATGACCCAGCCGACCGCACCGGCCCCCGTCGCGCACAGCGCCGCCGAAGGGGAGTGGGTAGCACCGTCGTGGGACCAGATCGTGCGCGAGCACTCCGCTCGCGTGTACCGCCTCGCCTACCGGCTGTCGGGAAACCAGCAGGACGCCGAGGACCTCACCCAGGAGACGTTCATCCGGGTGTTCCGGTCGCTGGCGAGCTACCAGCCCGGCACCTTCGAGGGGTGGATGCACCGCATCACCACCAACCTGTTCCTGGACATGGCGCGGCGCCGCCAGCGGATCCGCTTCGACAACCTGTCCGACGAGGCCGAGCGGTTGCCCGGCACGCACGCCGACCCGGTGTCGACGTTCGACCACAACAACATCGACGCCGACGTGCAGGCCGCGCTGGCCGATCTCCCACCGGACTTTCGGGCGGCCGTCGTACTGTGTGACATCGAAGGTCTGTCGTACGAGGAGATCGCTACGACCTTGGGAATCAAGCTCGGCACGGTGCGCAGCCGCATCCACCGCGGCCGCCTGCAGCTGCGGGAGGCCCTGGCGCATCGCTCGCCGGACGCGGTCCGAGCAGGAGGGGCGGAGTGAAGCATTCGGAGACCCACCTGTCGACGGAGGCGATCTCGGCCTACGTCGACGGTGAGCTGACCGACCCGGCTCGCGGACGGGCCGCCCGGCACGTCCAGAGCTGCTTCGAGTGCGCCTACGCCGTCGGCGTCCAGCAGCAGGCCAAGGAGTCCCTGCGCCAGGACAACGGCGAGGTTCCGGTGCCCAGCACGCTGCTGAGCCGGCTCGGGCAGATCCCGTTCTCGGCAGACCTCGGGCCGGGCTCGCTCGACGAGGTCGGGCTGTACGCCGACGAGGCGGGCCGCTTCCAGTTCCGCGTCGCGGCTCCCGCCGATTCCCAGGAGACGACGCGAACCACCTTCGCCGGGCGCAAGGGGCGCAGCTTTCGCAGCGGCGCCGCCGCCGTCGCGCTCGTGAGCGTCGTGGCCACCCCGATCGGCGCCCAGCAGTCCGGGCATGCGGGTGCGCGAGGGCACCAGATGCAGGTCGGCAACGTCCTACCCCGGCACACGGATCAGGCCCAGGCACCGCTGGCCCGCTAGGGTCATCCCTGATCGACCCGCCGAAAAGGACTGTGATTGATGTCGAACGACGGCCCGCGCCCCGACGAGGCCTCGGACTCGTCACGCCCTGACGATGGCGTGAGCCGGCTCCCCGCGGAGGACCACGCGCCGTACGCGCGACCGGTCGGCGTACCCGACGGCTTCGCGCGCGATGACCGACCGGCACCGCGGATGCCCGCGCCGCAGCCCGCCCCGCCGTCGCCCGGCGAGCAGCAGGCATTCGGGCGACCCGACGGCACCTCCGGGGGTTTCGTGCGTCGTCCCGGCACGCCTCCCCAGCCACGTCCGGCGCCCACCCCGCCGCCGGCGGTCGCGCAGGCGTTCGGTCGCCCCCCGGGCACGACCGGTGGCTTCTGGGCCCAGCGGCCGCCGTTCCAGGACCGCCGCTACACCCAGGCCGAGCCGCCGGTGCCGTACCAGCGGGCGTTCGGCCGGCCGGCCGGCAGCGCGACCGACCTGCAGCGTGCGCCGGGCGCCACGCCGTACCAGGGCGGTGAGCTGCCCGCGCGGACCTGGTGGGAGGAGGCGCCGCGCGACCCGTGGCGCGACCCCGCGGCCGACGCGGCGCTCGCGCCGGCACCGCCGCTGGCCGACGGGCACGACCCCGCCGCCGACGGCGCGGTCGAGCTCGACAAGAAGCGGCGCCGGCGGATCCGGCTCGGCGACGTCCCGGTGCGCATCGCCGCGACCCTCGCCGTCGTCGCCCTGCTGCTCGGCGTCGCCGGGGGGATGGCCGGCTACTTCCTCGGCAAGGCCGCGTCGCAGACCGTCCTGACCAAGGCGCAGCCGCAGTACAACGACGTCGACAACTCCAAGAAGCCCAGCACCGTCGGCGAGATCGCGAACAAGGTCTCGCCGAGCGTCGTGTCCATCGAGGTGCGGGTCGGCAACAGCGGCGGCACCGGCTCGGGGGTCGTGGTCGAGGCGGACGGCTACATCCTCACCAACAACCACGTGATCTCGATGGCCGCGACCGACCAGTCCGGGCAGGCGAAGATCAGCGTGTACTTCGTCGACGGCAGCATCAGCCCGGCCACGATCGTCGGGCGCGACCCCAAGGCCGACCTCGCCGTCATCAAGGTCGACAAGCCCGGCCTCGTGCCGGTCGACATCGGCAAGTCCCAGAACGTCCACGTCGGAGACGAGGTCGTCGCCTTCGGCTCGCCGCTGGGGCTGGCCGGCACGGTCACCTCGGGCATCGTCTCGGCGCTCGACCGCCCCATGCACCTGTCGGGCGAGGGCGCCGACAGCGACGCCTACGTGCTGGCCGTGCAGACCGACGCGTCGATCAACCCCGGCAACTCCGGCGGCGCCCTCGTCGACTCGCAGGGCGCGCTGATCGGGATCAACAGCGCGATCGCCAGCTTCTCCAGCGGCTCGGGCCAGGCCGGCAGCATCGGCCTGGGCTTCGCCATCCCGGTCGACTACGCGATGAGCGTCGCCGACGCGTTGATCAAGGGGGAGAAGCCGCAGCACGGCAGCCTCGGGATCAACGCCCAGTCGGTGTCCGACGGGACCACCGACGGCGTCCTCGTCGTGCGTGCGGACGCCGGCTCGCCGGCGGCCAAGGCGGGCATCAAGGAGAAGGACGTGATCATCGAGGCGGCCGGCGTCCGGGTCGGCTCCGTCGAGGACGTCAACGCCGTCGCGTACACCCACAAGCCGGGCGAGAAGGTCACGCTGAAGGTGATCTCGGGCGGGTCGGAGAAGACGGTCGAGGTCACCCTCGGCAGCGCCTGAGCCGCCCGGCCGACCGCTGGGACCAACCTCACCGGCGCCTGCGGCCAGGCCCGGCGCGGGCCGCTGTTAGATTCGCAGGAAGCCATCTGCGGCGGTGATCAGCGCCCCCGCACCGCGGAATCCGTCACTGGGAGGACACGCTTCATGCGCAGTGCCAAAGACTTCTTCAAGCCCCTCGCCGTCGGGGCCCCGCAGCCGATCCGCGAGGTGCCGGCGCGACCGTCGCGCGCCGTCCACTTCTTCGACCCGAGCAACGAGAAGATGGCCGCGAAGATCCCGGCGATGGTCGGCACCGTCGACGTCCTGCTGGGCAACCTCGAGGACGCCGTGAAGGCCGACAACAAGGAAGCCGCGCGGATGGGCCTGGTGAAGATCGGCAAGAGCGTCGACTTCGGTGAGAACACCCAGCTGTGGACCCGGCTCAACAGCCTGGACTCCCCGTGGTTCCACGACGACATCACGACCCTGGTCGCGGAGATCGGCGACAAGCTCGACGTCGTCATGATCCCCAAGGTCGAGGGCGCCGAGGACATCCACTTCGTCGACCGGCTGCTCGCCCAGCTCGAGGCGAAGGCCGGCCTGAAGAAGCCGCTGCTGGTGCACGCGATCCTCGAGACGGCCCGCGGCATGGCCAACGTCGAGGAGATCTGCGCCGCGAGCCCGCGCATGCAGGGGCTCTCGCTCGGCCCGGCCGACCTGGCGGCCGACCGCCGCATGAAGACGACGCGGGTCGGCGGCGGGCACCCGGGCTACCTGGTGCGCCAGGACCCGGTCGACGGCAACATCGACGGCGACCGCACCATCTACCAGCAGGACCTGTGGCACTACACCATCGCCCGCATGGTCGACGCCTGCGCGATGAACGGGATCTTCCCGTACTACGGGCCGTTCGGTGACATCAAGGACACCGTCGCCTGCGAGGACCAGTTCCGCAACGCCTTCCTGCTGGGCTGCGTCGGCGCCTGGTCGCTGCACCCGGTGCAGATCGAGATCGCCAAGAAGGTGTTCAGCCCGACGGTCGAGGACGTCGCGCACGCCCGACGCGTGGTCGCCGCCATGGGCGACGGCACCGGAGCGGTCATGCTCGACGGCAAGATGGAGGACGACGCCTCCCTCAAGCAGTGCCAGGTGATCGTGAAGCTGGCCGAGCAGCTCGCCGCGCTGGATCCGGAGCTCGCCGCGAAGTACGCCACCGCCGGAGAGGACAAGTAGCCATGCCCGAGCAGATCTACCGCCCCCGCCGTTCGGTGCTGTACATGCCCTCGGCCAACGCCCGCGCGCTGGAGAAGGCGAAGGCGCTCCCGGCCGACGCGATCATCTTCGACCTCGAGGACGCCGTGGCACCGGATGCCAAGGAGGCCGCGCGCGACGCGGCCTGCGCCGCCGTCACCAGCGGCGAGTACGGCAACCGCGAGCTCACCATCCGGATCAACGGCATGGACACGCAGTGGCACGACGCCGACCTGGCGGCGGCCGCGGCCGCCGGCCCCGACGGGATCGTCGTGCCCAAGGTCGGCTCGGCCGACGAGGTACGCCGGCTCGTCGCGGCGCTCGAGGCGGCCGGCGCACCGGAGAAGACCAAGCTGTGGGCGATGGTCGAGACGCCGGCGGCGATGCTGTCCTGCCTCGGGATCGCCACGGCGTCCGACCGGCTCGCCGTGCTCGTGATGGGCACCAACGACCTGGCCAAGGAGCTGCACGCCGCGCACGTCCCCGGGCGCGCGCCGCTGCTCACCGGCCTGGGCCTGTGCCTGCTCGCCGCGCGCGCGGCGGGCAAGGTCATCCTGGACGGCGTGTACAACGACGTGAAGGACGCCGACGGCTTCGCGGCCGAGTGCCGGCAGGGCCAGCAGCTCGGCTTCGACGGCAAGACGCTGATCCACCCCAGCCAGGTCGAGCCGTGCAACGCGGTGTTCGCGCCGTCGCAGCAGGAGGTCGCCGAGGCCGAGGAGATCGTCCGCGTCTGGGACGAGACGCTCGCCGCCGGCAAGGGCGTCGCCACCGTCAACGGCCGGATGATCGAGAACCTGCACGTCGACAACGCCCGCCGGGTGCTCGACATCAACGCGGCCATCGCGGGGCTGCAGGCGTAGGCTGGCAGGGTGTTCAGCTCACTCGGGTGGCCGGAGATCGCCGTCCTGATCATCGTGGCCCTGTTCATCTTCGGGCCCGAGCGGCTGCCCGGCGCCGCGAAGCAGGCGGGTGAGGCGCTGCGCGGCCTGAAGAAGCAGGTCAGCGGCGCGAAGAAGCAGCTCAAGGACGAGTTCGGCGACTCCATGCCCGACTTCGACCGCGACATCCTCAACCCCAAGGCGTTCGTGCGCAAGCACCTGTGGGACGACGACGAGGCCGAGGCTCCCGCTCCGCGGCGGGTGGCCGCGACGCCCGCCGTGCAGGCACCGGAGCCGACCGGCCCGGCGCGGTTCGACTCCGAGGCGACCTGAGCCGCACGACGGCCCACCTCAGCACTGGCACCGACCTCAGCGCGACACCGAAAGCGGGCTTCGACGACGGAAGCGGGGAAGTTTCCCCGCTCTCGCCGACGAAGCCCGCTTCGTCGTTCGTGGGTGGCGCTACCGGCGGACCGGCGAGATGCCCAGTGACATGCCCGCGAGACCGCGCTGGCGGGTGGCCAGCCTGGTGGCGATGTCGTGCAGCGCCTGGCCGGCGCCCGAGGTCGGGTCGGAGAGCACCAGCGGCTTGCCGTCGTCGCCGCCCTCGCGCAGCCGGACGTCGAGCGGCACCTGGCCCAGCAGCGGCACCCGGGTGCCGGTCGTCTGGGTGAGCGAGTCGGCGACCGCCTGACCGCCGCCGGACCCGAACAGCTCGATCGGGTCGCCGCAGTGCGGGCAGGGGAACGCGGACATGTTCTCGATGACGCCGACGATCTGCTGATGGGTCTGGCCGGCGATCGCGCCGGCCCGCTCGGCGACCTCGCGGGCGGCGACCTGCGGGGTCGTGACGATGATCAGCTCGCTGCTCGGGAGCAGCTGGGCGATCGAGATCGCGACGTCGCCGGTGCCCGGCGGAAGGTCGAGCAGCAGGACGTCGAGGTCGCCCCAGTAGACGTCGGCGAGGAACTGCTGCAGCGCGCGGTGCAGCATCGGCCCGCGCCACACGACGGGCGCGTTGCCGGGGGTGAACATGCCCACCGAGATGACGGTGACGCCGTTGGCCTGCGGCGGCATGATCATGTTGTCGACCTGGGTGGGCTGCGTCGTCACGCCCAGCATGCGCGGCACCGAGTGGCCGTAGATGTCGGCGTCCACGACGCCCACCCGCAGCCCCTGCTGCGCCATCGCGACGGCGAGGTTGACGGTGACGCTCGACTTGCCCACGCCGCCCTTGCCCGAGGCCACGGCGTACACCCGGGTCAGCGAGCCCGGCTGCGCGAACGGGATGACCGCCTCGGGCTGGCCGCCGCGCAGCTGCTTGCGCAGCTCGGCGCGCTGCTCGTCGTTCATCACGTCGAAGTCGATCGACACATCGGTCACGCCGGGCACCGCGGCGACCGCCTTGGTGACATCGCCGGTGATCGTGTCGCGCATCGGGCAGCCCGCGACGGTCAGGTAGATACCGACGTCGACGCGGCCGTCGTCGGTGATGGCAACGTCCTTGACCATGCCGATATCGGTGATCGGACGCCGGATCTCCGGGTCGTTGACGGTGGCGAGCGCGGCATCGACGGCGGCGCGGTCGACTACGGAA
Source organism: Cumulibacter manganitolerans (assembly GCF_009602465.1). Classification (NCBI taxonomy): domain Bacteria; kingdom Bacillati; phylum Actinomycetota; class Actinomycetes; order Geodermatophilales; family Geodermatophilaceae; genus Cumulibacter; species Cumulibacter manganitolerans. The sequence goes on from NZ_WBKP01000011.1 coordinate 76,215, forward strand.
GTCATGAACAGCCTCTGCGGTAGCGGATGAGCGAACATCCCATGCTACGTCGGGCCGCTCCGGAGGCTGCCGTCGGTGGACTTCTTCTTCGCGCCCTTGCCCTTCTTCGGGGTCTCGTCGGGCGTGCTGTCCGCGAGCATCCGCTGCAGCTCCGAGCGCACGAAGTCACGAGTGGCGACCTCGCCCATCGCCAGCCGCAGCGAGGCGAGCTCGCGGGCGATGAACTCGGTGTCGGCCTTCGCGGCCACCGCCCGGGACCGGTCGTCCTCCAGGGAGACCTTGTCGCGGGCCTCCTGCCGGTTCTGCGCCAGCAGGATCAGCGGGGCGGCGTACGCCGCCTGCGTCGAGAACGCCAGGTTCAGCAGGATGAACGGGTACGGGTCCCACCGCATGCTGACGACCGCGACGTTCAGGATGATCCACACGATCACGATGACCGTCTGGATCACCAGGTACCGGGTGGTGCCGAAGAACCGGGCGATGCTCTCGGCGCTGCGCCCCACGCTCTCGGCGTCCACCCGGATCCGCACGCCGCCGGACGTGCCGCCCGGGTCGGACAGGTCGGGGCGCCGGCCCGGACGCTCAGCCATCATGCTCGCGCCAGTCCTCGGGCAGCAGGTGGTCGAGCAGGTCGTCGACGGTCACCGCGCCGACCAGCCGGCCGGCCTCGTCGACGACGGGCGCCGCCACCAGGTTGTAGGTGGCGAAGTACCGCGTGATCTCCTGCAGGTCGGTGTCGGGCGCCAGCGGGTCGAGGTTGTCGTCGGTGATCGAGCCGACCTGCTCGAAGGGCGCCTCGCGCAGCAGCCGCTGGATGTGCACGACGCCGAGGAAGTGCCCGGTCGGCGCGGTGGACGGCGGCCGCGTGACGTACACCTGGGAGGCCAGCGCCGGGCTGAGCTCCTGGCGACGCACCCGCGCCAGCGCCTCGGCGATCGTGGTGTCCGGCGGCAGGATCACCGGCTCGGAGGTCATCACGCCGCCGGCCGTGTCGTCGCCGTACGACAGCAGCTGGCGCACCGGCGTGGCCTCGTCCGGCTCCATCAGGCCCAGCAGCCGCTCGCGTTCACCGGCCGGCAGCTCGCCGAGCAGGTCCGCCGCGTCGTCGGGGTCCATCTCCGACAGGACGTCGGCGGCCCGCTCGTCGTCGAGCCGGCCCAGGATCTCGCGCTGGTCGTCGTCCGGCAGCTCCTCCAGGACGTCGGCCAGCCGGTCGTCGTCCAGCGCCTCGGCGACCTCCTGGCGCCGCTCGTCGGGCAGGTCGCGGATGCGCGCGGCGACGTCGGCGGCGCGCTGGTCCTCGAGCTCCTCGAGCAGGGTCGCGGTGTCCTGCTTGCCGTAGCGGGTCATCACGCCGGACACCTCGTGCCAGTCGAGCTGGCGGACGTGGCCGCGGCTGAGCCGGTGCGACCGCTCGCGGACGGCGACCTTCGTGACCAGCCAGTCGCGGGTGCGGTTCTGCTCCATCGCCACGTCGACCAGCCACACGTGCGCGCCGCTGTCGCGCACCACGACCTGCCGATCGAGCAGCTGCGCGATCGCGAGCACCTCGTGCGGGCGCAGCTCGAACTTGCGCATGCTCACCGTGCCGGTCGACAGCCGCAGCGAGCTGTTGTCGGCGGTGACCATCTGGCTGATCGGCACGAACGACTGCCGCCCTCGGGTGATCTCCACAACGAGGCCGATGACCCGCGCCGGCGACCCGTCCGAGCGCTGCGTGAGCACGACGTCGCGCACCTTGCCGACGACGTCCCCGTCCGGGTCGAGGACCGTGAGGCCCGCGAGCCGGGTCAGATACACGCGGGAGGCAGTCATCACGGTGCCAGGTTACCGACAAGGCACAATGTCACCCATGCAGCGCGCCCCCGAGATCCCCGGACTGACCGACTTCGTGCAGGTCGGGCAGGGCGGGAACGGCGTGGTGTACCGCGCGACGCAGGGCCGGCTGCACCGCGTCGTCGCCGTCAAGCTGCTGACCGCGCGGCTGGACGACGCGGCCGCGGCTCGCTTCGCCCGCGAGGGCCGCGCCCTGGGTGCGGTGTCCGGGCACCCCAACATCGTGCCGGTGTACAGCGCCGACACCACCGCCGACGGTGTGCCGTACCTCGTCATGCTGTTCTGCGAGCACGGCTCGCTCGCCGAGCGGCTGGACCGGCAGGGGCCGATGAGCGTGCCCGCCGTCCTGGACCTCGGCGTGCGGATGTGCGGCGCGCTGCAGACCGCCCACGACGCGGGACTGCTGCACCGCGACATCAAGCCGGGCAACATCCTGTTCGACGCCTACGACGTCCCGCAGCTCGCCGACTTCGGCCAGGCCCGGCTCGCCGACGCGAACCTGACCAAGACCGGGGACGTCGTCGCCACCCCGGGCTACGCGGCGCCCGAGGTGCTCATCGGCGAGCGCGCCACGGTCCGCTCGGACGTGTACTCGCTGGCCACCACCCTGATGGCGGCGCTGCTCGGGCACGGGCCGTTCAGCCGCGACAGCGACGAGAACGTCGCCGCCGTGCTGCTGCGGGTGCTGCAGGACCCGCCCCCGGACCTGCGCCCGATCGGCGTCCCGCCGCAGGTCGCCGCCGAGCTGGAGCGGGCGATGGACAAGACGCCGGGGCGGCGGCCGATGAGCGCCGGTGAGCTGGGCCGTCACCTGCAGCAGGCGCAGGGCGCTCTCGGCCTGGCGCAGACCCCGATGATCATCGCGGGCGGCACCGGCGCGTCTCCCGGGTACGCCGTCGCGGCCGGCCTGGGCGAGGACCGCACGCGGGTCGTCGGCCGCGCGCCCGGCGGCGGCACCGCCGCACTGGCCGGGGCCGGCCCCGGCACGGGTGCTCGGCCCGCACCCGGCAGCAAGCGCCGGACGCGGGTGTGGATCGCGGTGGGCGTGGTGGTCCTGCTGCTCGCGGTGGCCGGCGTGTGGATCGCCACGCAGCTCACCGACTCACGCACGCCGACCAACCCCAAGGCGGCGAGCGAGCTGCTGATCGGCTCCGGCGACTACGGACCCGGCGACTGGCAGGCGACCGAGGACCTGAACCTGCTCGGCAGCGTGTTCGGCACGCTGCCGACGTCGAGCGAGGACGCCGACCTCGCCTCGCCGTCCTCGCTGATGACCTGCCTGGGCCTCGACCCGGGGACGGAGGTCGTCTCCTCGAAGGCGTCCGCGCAGTACGTCGACAGCAGCGCCACGGACGTCGACACCGAGCAGGACACCGCCACGAAGTACCGCTACGCCCGGTCGCTGGCGGTCGTGACCACGTCGGCGAGCACCGCGCAGCGCTACGTGACCGCGTTCGCCAGCCCCCAGTTCGACACCTGCCTCGACGAGGTCAGCACCCTCGGCATCTCGGTGGGGCAGGAGCAGCCGCTGTACAGCTCGCAGGCGAAGATCAGCGTGCCCGGCTACCAGCCCGACCTGCCCGACGGGGCGCACTTCCAGGCCCGCCAGATCGAGGTGCCGCTGCAGAAGGCCGCGGACAGCACCGGCAGCTCGAGCGGCAAGACCAAGCAGGAGGGCACCCGGTACGTCACGGTGCTGGCCATGTCGGCCGGCACGTCGCTGGAGTACGTCGTCATGCAGGGCAGCCGGAACGACCTCGGCGAGGAGATGATGGACGCGGTCGTCGCCCGCTTCCTGGACCTCGCGACCGCCTGAGCGCCGCACGGCCGCCCCGGCTCGCCGCCCGGCGGCTTGACCGCGGCCCGGCGGCCGCATAGACAGGACCGATGCCGGTCGTGTCCCAGCTTCGAGAGTCCCTGCCCGCCGAGATCGTCATCGACGATCCCGACGTCCTCGCGACCTACGCCCAGGACCACGGCGCGTGGGCGCGCGTCGGGAAGCCGGCCTGCGTCGTCCGAGCCCGCGGCACGGCCGACGTGCAGGCGGTCGTCCGCGCCTGCATCGCGACCGGGACCCCGGTCGTCGCGCGCGGCGCCGGCACCGGGCTCTCCGGCGGCGCGAACGCGACCGACGGCTGCGTCGTCCTGTCCCTCGACCGGCTCGATCGCGTGCTGGCCATCGACCCCGTCGAACGGATCGCCGTCGTCCAGCCCGGGGTCGTCAACAACGATCTGCGTGCCGCGGTCGCCGAGCACGGGCTGTGGTACCCGCCGGATCCGGCCAGCGCCGCCTGGTCGACCATCGGCGGCAACGTCGCGACGAATGCCGGCGGGCTGTGCTGTGTGAAGTACGGCGTGACCCGCGAGTACGTGCTCGGCATGGAGGTCGTGAACGGCCTCGGCGAGATCGTCCGCCTCGGCCGGCGGACGGCCAAGGGCGTCGCCGGCTACGACCTGACCGCGCTGCTGGTCGGCTCCGAGGGCACCCTCGGCATCGTCACGGAGGTGACCCTCCGGCTGCTGCCGGCGCGGCTGCCGGAGATCACCGTCGCGGCCCAGTTCGACACGCTCGGCCAGGCCGCCGACGCGATCACCGGCGTGGCGCGCGCCGGCATCGTCCCGTCGGTCCTCGAGCTGCTCGATGCCGCCACCTTGAAGGCGGTCGACGACTGGAAGAACCTCGGCGTCTCGGCCGAGGGCAACTACATGCTGCTGGCGAACACCGACGTCCCGGGGGAGTCCGGCCAGCGCGAGGCGGCCGCGATGCAGCGGGTGTTCGACGACGCCGGGGCGGGCTTCAGCGCGATCGCCGGTGACCAGGAGGAGGTCGACGCGCTGTTCGCGGCCCGCCGGCTTGCCTACTTCGCGCTCGAGCGGCACGGGCCGGTGATCACCGAGGACGTCTGCGTGCCCAAGGCGAAGGTGCCCGCGATGATCCGCCGGCTGGAGGAGATCTCCGCCGAGCACGACGTGTACATCGCGACGCTCGCGCACGCCGGCGACGGCAACCTGCACCCGTGCATGCCGATGCCGCCGGACGCCGGGGAGGACCTGCAGAAGCGCGCGCTCGCGGCATTCGACGACATCATCGACGCGGCCATCGAGCTCGGCGGGACGGTCACCGGCGAGCACGGCGTCGGGCTGCTGAAGATGGCCGGCCTGGCCAAGGAGCTTGGCCCGGAGGTGATCGCGATGCACCGCGCGGTGAAGGCGGCTCTCGACCCGCACGGCATCCTCAACCCCGGCAAGATCTTCACCTGAGGACTGTGCAGGTTCTCACGACTCCCTGGCGGCGCGGCCGCCCGCCGCGCGCGGTATTTTCTACGGAACCGAATTCGATTCGATTCCATCCTCACCGCGGAGGCAGCGCATGGCTCGCTTGGCCCAGACCCCTGGCTTGACCGACATCCAGCAGGAGATCGTCAGCACCGTCCGGCAGTTCGTGGACAAGGAGATCATCCCGGCAGCCCAGGAGCTCGAGCACAAGGACGAGTACCCCGAGCAGATCCTCGAGGGCATGAAGGAGATGGGCCTGTTTGGCCTGATGATCCCCGAGGAGTACGGCGGCCTGGGCGAGTCCCTGCTCACCTACGTGCTGTGCGTCGAGGAGCTCGCCCGCGGCTGGATGAGCGTCTCGGGCATCATCAACACGCACTTCATCGTCGCGTACCTCATCAAGCAGCACGGCACGCAGGAGCAGAAGGACCACTACCTGCCGAAGATGGCGACCGGCGACGTCCGCGGCGCCTTCTCGATGTCCGAGCCCGGGTGCGGCTCCGACGTCTCGGCGATCACCACCAAGGCGGTCCGGGACGGCGACGAGTGGACGATCAACGGCCAGAAGATGTGGCTGACCAACGGCGCCTACTCCTCGGTCGTCGCGACGCTGGTCAAGACCGACACCGGCAGTGACTCGGTCTACAAGAACATGAGCACCTTCCTGCTGGAGAAGGACCCCGGCTTCACGACCACCGGCGGGCTGACCATCCCCGGCAAGATCGACAAGATGGGCTACAAGGGCGTCGAGACCACCGAGATGATTCTCGAGAACCACAAGGTCCCGACGTCCACCGTGCTCGGCGGCGAGGAAGGCATCGGCCAGGGCTTCTACAAGATGATGGACGGCATCGAGGTCGGCCGCGTCAACGTCGCAGCTCGCGGCTGCGGCGTCGCGATCCGCGCGTTCGAGCTGGCGATCAAGTACGCCCAGGAGCGCGAGACCTTCGGCAAGCCGATCTTCCAGCACCAGGCGATCGCCTTCAAGCTGGCCGAGATGGCCACCGACGTCGAGGTCGCGCACGCCATGATGGTCAACGCGGCGCGGCTCAAGGACGCCGGCACCCGCAACGACATCGAGGCCGGCATGGCCAAGATGGTGGCCTCCGAGGCCGCCGCCCGCGTCACGACCGACTCGTTCAAGATCCACGGCGGCTACGGCTACTCCAAGGAGGCCGAGATCGAGCGGCTGATGCGCGAGGCGCCGTTCCTGCTCATCGGCGAGGGCACCAGCGAGATCCAGAAGCAGATCATCAGCCGCGGCCTGATGCGCGACTACAAGAACAAGTCCTAGCTCAGGCCGGCGCCCACTTCGGATCCCGGCCGGCGAACCCGACCAGCTTCTCGAGCGCGGGCGCGTCGGCCGGGACGTCGACCTCCGGCCCGAACATGCCGCCGGGACCGCGGTACTCCGGCGTCACCATCCCGGCGAGGAACGCGTGCGCGGTTCTGATCGTGTCCTCGTCCGGGTCCCAGGCCTGGCCGGTTGCCCGCGCGAGGTCCCAGCCGTGGATCAGGTACTCGCCCAGGATCATCGACAGCGCCATGTCGCCGGGCATCCTGCCCTGGTCGCTGATCACCAGGTTGCGTTCGGTGGCGCCGGCGGCCACCGCGCCGCCCAGCGTGGCGGCCGCGTCCTGGATCCGGCCGGCGGCCTCGTCCGGCGCGACGCGCACGTCGCGGACGTCGGCGCTCGGGCAGGTGCCGTCCTCGCTTGCGAAGCCGGCCGCGAAGTTCTCCAGCCAGCATGCCTGGTCACGGCTGATTTCTGTACCGCCGACGGAGCACCGGGCCCGCGGCGGGAAGATCGCCCAGCGCGAACGACGGGACGGAGCGCTGCGCGAACCTCCCGCGACGTCTAGTCTGGCGATAGACGGCTATTTGACACGTGCGTCAAGCACTGAGCCGATCGCGCCGCGGGCACGAGCTCGCACTGTTCAATACCGAAAAGAGGCATGAAGCATGCGTGAGTACACCAAGTTCTTCATCAACGGCGAATGGGTCGAGCCCGCCGAGGCCAAGAAGCTCGACGTGATCAACCCGTCGACCGAAGAGGTCGCCGGCGAGATCTCCCTCGGCACCGAGAAGGACGTCGACAAGGCCGTCGCCGCTGCGAAGGAGGCCTTCAAGACCTGGGGGCAGAGCACCCGCGAAGAGCGCATCGCCGTCTTCGAGCGAATCATCGAGGAGTACAAGAAGCGGTACGACGACCTCGCCGCCGCCGTGACCGAGGAGATGGGCGCACCCACCTTCCTCGCCCAGAAGGCGCAGGCCGCGATGGGCGTCGCCCACCTGCAGACCGCCCTCCAGGTGCTCAAGGACTTCAAGTTCGAGGAGGACAAGGGCACCACGCGCATCGTCAAGGAGCCGATCGGCGTCTGCGCGATGATCACCCCGTGGAACTGGCCGCTGAACCAGATCACCTGCAAGGTGGCCCCGGCGCTCGCCACCGGCTGCACCATGGTGCTCAAGCCGTCCGAGGTCGCGCCGTTCTCGGCGTACATCTTCGCCGAGGTCCTGGAGGCGGCCGGCGTCCCCAAGGGCGTCTTCAACCTGGTGAACGGTGACGGTGCCGGCGTCGGCAGCGCGCTGTCCAGCCACCCGGACGTCGACATGGTGTCGTTCACCGGCTCCACCCGCGCGGGCATCGAGGTGGCCAAGAACGCCGCCCCGACGGTCAAGCGCGTGCAGCAGGAGCTCGGCGGCAAGAGCCCGAACATCATCCTGGACGACGACGCGTTCGCCAAGAACGTGGCCGCCGGGATCGGCGGGGTCATGCAGAACTCCGGCCAGTCGTGCAACGCCCCGACCCGCATGTTCGTGCCCAAGGCGCGGATGGGCGAGGTCGAGGAGATCGCCAAGGCGACCGTCGAGAAGTTCCAGCCCGGCGCACCGGAGTCCGGCGCGAAGATGGGCCCGGTCGTCTCCGACGTCCAGTTCAAGAAGATCCAGGACCTGATCAAGAAGGGCATCGACGAGGGCGCGACCGTCGCCGCGGGCGGCGAGGGCAAGCCCGAGGGCCTCGACAAGGGCTACTTCGTCAAGCCGACGGTCTTCACGAACGCGACCAACGACATGACGATCGCGCGCGAGGAGATCTTCGGCCCGGTGCTCACCGTCATCGGCTACGACGACGTCGACCAGGCCGTCGAGATGGGCAACGACACGCCGTACGGCCTCGCGGGCTACGTGGCCGGCGCGGATCACGAGGCTGCGATGAAGATCGCGTCGCGGCTGCGTGCCGGCCAGATCGCGGTGAACAACGCGGCGCCGGATCCCGGTGCCCCGTTCGGCGGCTACAAGCAGTCCGGCAACGGTCGCGAGTGGGGCGAGCACGCGTTCGCCGACTTCCTCGAGATCAAGGCCGTCATGGGAGCCAGCCCGGCCGGCAAGTAGTACCGACCTCCCCGAGGGCCCGACACCGCACGGTGTCGGGCCCTCGGGCGTTACATTGCATCCAACCACCCGAGCGCAGGGAGCGAGCCGATGCGACTAGGAGTCATGGCCCTGGCCACCGACCGGACGATGCCGCCGGCCGAGCTTGCCGTCGCCGTCGAGGAACGCGGCCTGCGCTCGCTCTTCCTGCCCGAGCACACCCACATCCCGGCCAGCCGCCAGACCCCGTATCCGGGCGGTGAGCCGCTGAAGGACGAGTACTACCGCTTCCTCGACCCGCTCGTCGCGCTGTCGATGGCCGCGGCCGTCACCGAGCGCATCGAGCTCGGCACCGGCGTCCTGCTGGTGAACCAGCACGATCCCATCGCCCTCGCCAAGGCCATCGCGACACTGGATCACCTCTCGGGCGGCCGGTTCGTGCTCGGTGCCGGCTTCGGCTGGAACGAGGACGAGATGTCGCACCACGGCGTCGACCCGCGGCGGCGCCGGACCGTCTTCCGCGAGAAGATGCTCGCGATGATCGAGCTGTGGGAGAACGAGCTGGCCTCGTTCGACGGCACGCACGTGTCGTTCTCACCGAGCTACCAGTGGCCCAAGCCGGCGCGCCGCCCGCACCCGCCGGTCCTGCTCGGCGGCGGTGCCGGGCCGGTGTTCTTCAAGCATCTCGCCGAGTACGCCGACGGCTGGCTCCCGATCGGCGGGAAGGGCCTGAAGGACGACATCGCGGCGATGCGTGACGCGGCTGCGGAGGCCGGCCGCGACCCCGCGGAGCTGAGCATCAACCTCTTCGGCGTGTTCCCGGATCGCGGGCGCCTCGAGCACTACCGCGAGCTCGGCGCCGACCGGGTGGCGCTGGCGCTGCCGCCGGCGAAACGGTTCACCGACGTCGAGGGGGCGACGGCCGACGTCATCCTGCCGATCCTCGACGAGTACGCCGTCCTCGCCGAGCAGCTTCACGACTGACCGTCGGCCGAGTGCAGCGATGACCGAACGCAACAGGGTGCTGCCGACCGGACAGCTAACCGCGGCGGCGTACCGCGGTCGGTGGATGGGCAACCGGGGCGGACCGCTGTCGAGCGACCCGGACCGGCGGCAATGGGCGAGCCGGGCATGGATCTACTGCCGGCTGGAGTTCAACGATCGCGCCCGCGTGTTCCGGCAGCCGGGCCGCCGCTATACCGAGCTCTTCTTCGTCGACGAAGCGCACGCGCTCGCAGCCGGCCACCGGCCGTGTGGTGAATGCCAGCATCGTCGGCTCGCCGCGTTCAAGGCCGCCGCCGGGTTCTCGGCCGGCGCACCGGTGCGGCTGCTCGACGACGTGCTGCACCGGCAGCGCACCGGTGCACCAGAGCTCCAGCGGCTGCAGAGCCTGCCGCACGGAACGTTCGTCCTGGTCGACGGGGCGACCTGTCTGCTGTGGCGCGGCACCGCGTACACCTGGTCGCCGTCGGGCGGTTACGTGGCGACGGATCTGGCGAACGTGGACACCACCGCCGTCCGCGTGCTGACGCCGCCCCTCGCGCGCGCAGCGCTCGCCGCCGGCTTCCCCATCTCGTGTCCCGACCTGGACGAGGGCGCGGCGCCGCTGCCGCGCGCCGGCGACGACGGGGACGCATAAGGTTGACGGCATGACCTCAGAGGTACGCCGCGGTGAATACAAGGTCGCCGGCGGCAAGCTCCTCGCCGCGGACGTCACCGTCGAGGACGGCACGATCGTCGCGCTGCACATCAACGGCGACTTCTTCCTGGAGCCCGACGACGCGCTGCTGCGGCTGAACGCCGCCCTGGTCGGGCTGCCGGAGAGCACCAGCGTGACCACCATGACCGCGCGGCTGGACAACGCGGTACGCGGCGCGCATCTGGTCGGGTTCAGCACCGACGCGATCGCGGTCGCCGTACGCCGGGCCCTCGGGTTCGCGACCGGCTGGGCCGACCACACCTTCGAGATCGTGCACCCCGATCCGATGCCTCCGGCGATGCACCTCGCGCTCGACGAGGTGCTCACGACGGACGTCGGTGCGGGCCTGCGGCCCCCGACACTGCGCATCTGGGAGTGGTCGTCGCGGGCCATCATCATCGGGTCGTTCCAGTCGCTGCGCAACGAGGTCGACCAGGAGCAGGCGGACGCCGAGGGCGTCACCGTCGTGCGCCGGATCTCCGGCGGCGGCGCGATGTTCGTCGAGCCGGGCAACGCGGTCACCTACTCGCTGTACGTCCCCGCGTCGCTGGTCGAGGGGCTCAGCTTCGAGCAGTCGTACGCGTTCCTCGACGACTGGGTGCTCGGCGGCCTGCGCTCGGTCGGCATCGACGCGTCGTACAAGCCGCTCAACGACATCACCTCGCCGCTGGGCAAGATCGGCGGTGCGGCGCAGAAGCGGCTGGCCAACGGCGGGGTGCTGCACCACGTGACGATGTCCTACGACATGGACGCCGACAAGATGACGCGGGTGCTGCGCATCGGCCGCGAGAAGCTCAGCGACAAGGGCACGAAGTCGGCCAAGAAGCGCGTCGACCCGCTGCGCAGCCAGACGGGCCTGCCGCGTGAGGAGATCATCGAGGCGCTTAAGTCGCACTTCCGGGAGCGGTACGACACGGTCGACGGTGCGCTGAGCGAGGGCGAGCTCGCCCGCGCCGAGCAGCTGGCCGCAGAGAAGTTCAGCAACCCGGAGTGGACGGCGCGCGTCCCGTAGCCCCCGGCGTACCCGCCCGGCGCGCGTCCTGGCGCCGAGCGGCGGGGCCGGCTCACCGAGGGGTGGGCGGCATCTACCCTGGTGCAGTGATACCCAGCAAGTCGAAGGACGGCCGCGCCGTCATGCCGAAGATCGTGCTGTTCTACCGGTTCACCCCGATCGCCGATCCCGAAGCGATCCGACTGTGGCAGCGCGAGCTCTGCGAGCGCTACGGGCTCACCGGACGCATCATCATCTCGCCGCACGGCATCAACGGCACGGTCGGTGGACCGATGGCCGACGTGAAGCGGTACGTCCGCCGCACGAAGGAGTATCCGGCCTTCAAAGGAATCGACGTCAAGTGGAGTGACGGCACCGGCGACGACTTCCCGCGCCTGTCGGTGAAGGTGCGCGACGAGATCGTGACGTTCGGGGTGCCCGACGAGATCTCCGTCGACGAGAACGGCGTGGTCGGCGGAGGCGTCCACCTCAGCCCTGAGCAGGTGCACGACCTCGTCGCCGAGCGCGGCGACGAGGTGGTGTTCTTCGACGGCCGCAACTCGATCGAGGCCGAGATCGGCCGGTTCCGCGGGGCCGTCGTACCGCAGATCAAGACGACCAAGGACTTCGTCGCCGAGCTGGAGTCCGGCAAGTACGACGATCTGAAGACCCGACCGGTGATCGCCTACTGCACCGGCGGCGTGCGCTGCGAGGTGCTGTCGGCGGTGATGCGGCGGCGCGGGTTCGAGGAGGTCTACCAGATCGACGGCGGGATCGTGCGGTACGCCGAGAAATACGGCGACGACGGGTTGTGGGACGGCTCGTTGCTCGTCTTCGACGACCGCATGACGATCGACTACAGCGACCACACGAAGGTCATCGGCCGCTGCGCGGCCTGCGCTGGCCGGACCAAGGAGCTGCTCGACTGCACGGCGGACGGCTGCTCCGTCCGCGAGGTGATCTGCCGCGACTGCCAGGCGGAGTCGCCGCGGTGCGTCGCGCATCGCCGAGCCGCGGCACCCAGCGCGACGGTCTAGGCCGCCAGCCGGCTCAGCACGTCGGCCGGGTCGATGCCCATCTCGCGCAGCACCTCCGCGACCCGGTTGGGTCGTGGCTCGAGGACCAACGCGCGCAGCAGGTCCTCCGGCGCCGTCCGGCGGGGCGGCGCGGCACGTCCGATGCGGTGCGCGCGTGCGAGCGCGTCCTTGGCCCCGGCACTGAGGTCGCCGCCCGGGTTCGGCGCGATGGGCGGGCCGCCCGGCAGGTCGGGTGCGTCGATTCCCGCCGAGCGCAGCGCGGCGGTGTCCAGCCGCCCGAGCGCCTCGCGGGCGTGCCGCGGTGACCTGCCGTCCACGTAGCTCTCCGCGAGCAGCGGGTCGTGCAGCAGTGCCACGAGCAGATGCTCGGTACCGACGAGCGGGTCGTGCCGGAGGCGCGCCTCGACCGCCGCAGTGGCGCAGATCGTGCGGACGCACCCGTCGCGTCGGGTGATCATCGTTTTCCTCCGTGCTTCTTGTGGACCGCCTGCTTGCTGACGCCCAGCGCGTCGCCGATCTGCTCCCACGACCAGCCGGCCGCCCGGGCCGTCGCCACGTGCTCGCGCTCGAGCCGGTCGGCGAGCTTGCGCATCTCGACGACCGACCGAAAGCCGAGCGCCGGATCCGGCGTGCTCGTCTCCGTCACCGTCCTCATGCGTCAACTGTCGTTGACAAGCGGTCCTTTGTCAACCGCGATTGACGAATCCCTCCCGGCGGCACCCGTCGTGTGCGAGCATCGATCGATGGATGACTCACAGACCCTCGGTCCGACGGACGCCGACTTCCTCGCCGACTTCGCGGCCATGAGCGCGTTCGGCGCCACCGGGAACGGCGGCGTCGACCGGCAGGCGGCGACCGCCGCCGACGCCGAGCAGCGGGCTTGGATGGCCGAGCTGCTCGAGCGGTTCGGCGCCCGCGTGCAGTACGACGAGATCGGCAATCAATTCGGCCTGATCGAGCTGCGCCCGGGTGCGCCGTACGTCATGGTCGGCTCGCACATGGACTCGCAGCCGACGGCCGGCAAGTACGACGGGGCGTACGGCGTCCTGGCTGCGGCGCACACGGCGGCCAGGCTGGCGGCGCAGTGGAGATCCGACGGGACGACGCCGACGTACAACCTCGCCGTGGTCAATTGGTTCAACGAGGAGGGCTCGCGGTTCAAGCCGTCGATGATGGGCAGCGGCGTCTTCACCGGCAAGCTCGACCTGGCGGCCACGTTGGAGATGACCGACGTCGACGGGGTCACCGTCTACGACGCGCTCGAGCTGATCGGCCAGCGCGGCAACGCCCCGCGGCCCGACGTCGCGGCGTACGCCGAGATCCACGTCGAGCAGGGCAAGGGCCTGGAGAAGGACGGCCTGACGATCGGCGTCGTCGAGGCGACCTGGGGCGCGAACAAGTACGAGCTGACCGTGCACGGGGAGCAGGGCCACACCGGCGCGACGCTGATGCCCGATCGCTGCGACGCGCTGCTGGGTGCGTCGATGCTCGTCGTGGCCGCGCGGGAGATCGCCGAGGCGTTCGAGCACGGTCCGCTGCAGACGTCGGTCGGGCAGATGCTGATCTACCCCAATTCGCCGGTGGTGATCGCGAGCGAGGTGACGGTGCTGCTCGATCTGCGCTCGCCGGACGCCGACGTCCTGGCCGGTGCGGACGTCATGCTCCATGCCCGGATCGCCGAGGTGGAACGGAAGGCGAACGTGGAGGTGCGGCAGGCGACGAGCCACCGTTGGGGCGTGCAGCCGTACACGGAGGCGGGCGTTGCGCTCGCCGAGCAGGTCGCCGACGACCTCGGGCTGAAACGTGGCCGCACGATGACGCTCGCCGGGCACGACTCGACCAACATGAAGGACGTCGTCCCGACGGTGTTCCTGTTCGTGCCCAGCGTTGACGGCGTCAGCCACAACGAGGGCGAGCTGACCCACGACGAGGACATGATCGACGGGCTGCGGATGCTGACTGAGACCGTGCGGCGGCTCTGCGACGGGGCGCTGGGCTAGCTCGCCGCCGGTGCGGCTGTCGTGGTCTCGGTGCGGGCCGCGCGGCCGTGCCGGCTGCGCGGCCGCAGCCGCACGTGGGGGATCGGTGGCGCCGGGATGCGCGCGACGGGGCCGGTGTAGCCGGCGACCTGCCCGAAGCGGTCGGCGCCCGCCTCGTACTGCTCGCGCGCCGCGACGATCTCCTCGTGCGTGCGGCCGATGAAGTTCCACCACATCACGATGGACTCCTCGAACGCCTCCCCGCCGAGCAGGATCAGCCGCGCGCCGACGTCGCCGACCTCGAGCGTGAGCTGCGACGGTCCGGCGTCCACGCACCCGAGGTCTCCGCGGACCAGCGGGTGGCCGTCGAGGCTCACCTCGCCGGTGTCGACCAGGACGGCGTGCTCGAACGAGGGGTCGATCGGCAGCTCGACCGTCGAGCCGGCGGCCAGCCGCAGCTCGGCGCCGAGCAGGGGAGTGGAGGTGTGGATGGGTGAGCCCTGCAGGCCGGGCAGCTCGCCGATGAACACCAGCACGGTGCCCCCGTCGAGGAGCTGCGGGTCGGGGACGTAGTGCTGGAAGTCGCGGACCGTGTCGCGGTCCGCCTCGGGGAGCGCGACCCACAGCTGGACGCCGTGCAGGATGCTGGTGTCGGGCGTCGACACCTCGCTGTGCGCGATGCCGTGGCCGCTGGTCATCAGGTTCATCTCGCCGGGACGGACCATGGCGTGCACGCCGGCGGAGTCGCGATGCTCGATCTCGCCGGAGAACAGCCAGGACACCGTCTGCAGGCCGGTGTGCGGGTGCGGGGGCACGTCCATGCCGTCACGGTCGGCGTCGATGACCCGGGTCGGGCCGTAGTGGTCGACGAAGCACCAGGCGCCGATGAACGAGCGGTCGCGGTGCGGCAGCGTGCGGCTCACGTTCAGGGAGCGGATGCCGCCCAGCGGAACGTCGCGACCACGCAGCACCTGCACTCGGGTGCCCTGGCCGGATTCGGTGTCGGGTGCCTGGGTCATCGTCTCTCCCGTCGCCGTCGGGACTACCACGCTACCGCTCCGCAGACGCCGACGCTCCGGCGAGGACGGCGTCCTCAGGGTAATTTGGCGGACGTGAACCTGCTATGCCCGAAGTGTGCCAACCCGATGCGGCAGTACGAACGCAACGGCGTCATCGTCGACCAGTGCACCGAATGCGGTGGGCTGTTCCTCGACCGTGGGGAGCTCGAGCGCCTCGCCCAGGCCGAGGCGAACTACTACGACCCGCAGTCGGCGCAGCCGCTGCCCGAGCGGCATCCCTCGGCGGAACAGCACGGCGCGCCGCGTGGGCCCCAGGCCGTCTCCGATGCCGGCTTCGACTCCCGATCGGCGCGCCGCCATCACAGCGACCGCGGGTTTGATCCGCGCTATGGGCGGCGGCATGACAGCGATCGCGGCTACGACCCGCGTTTCGGGGGCAAGCACGACAGCGACCGTGGGTTCGACCCACGTCTCGGGGGCAAGCACGACAGCGACCGCGGCTACGACCCGCGTTTCGGGGGCAAGCACGACAGCGACCGTGGGTTCGATCCGCGCTACGGGCGGCGGCATGACAGCGATCGCGGCTACGACCCGCGCTACGGGCGGCGGCATGACAGCGATCGCGGCTACGACCCGCGCTACGGCAAGCCCCGGCGCAAGAAGGGCTTCTTCGGCGAGATGATGGAGATGTTCGACTAGACCGGACAGCCCGGCCGACGTGAGCCAAGGAGAAGGCGATGCCCAGCTTCGACGTACGCATGGTGGTACTCAGCACCGACGACCTCGATGAGTCGATTCGCTTCTATACCGAGACTCTGGGGATGCCGCTGAAGTTTCGCGACGGCGCGCACTACGCGGCGCTCGACGGCGGGTCGGTGACCCTCGCCCTGGCCACTTCCGTGGACCACCCCGCTCACGGCCGCGTGGTTCCGGGCATCAAGACCGATGACGTCGACGCGGCGGCGAAGGCGATCGAGGAGAACGGCGGCGCGATCATCAAGGCGCCGTACGACGACGCGCACGAGCGCCGCGCCGTCGTGTACGACAACCAGGGCAACGGCCTGGTCTTCTACAGCCCCCTGCAGAGGTAGCAGCCCAAGCGTCCTTCGGGTCGCCCCGTCTCTCAAGCACCTCCACGGTCGCCGCCCTCGCGCCGACGGTCGCCGACAAGCCTTGTCTTGGTGGTCGAGCGCCCCCACTCCTTGGTCGTCGAGCGAGCGAGCCTCTAGGGCGAGCACCGTGACGGCCTCGGCCTAGGTGCCTGGTTCCGCACCCCAGACGCTGCACAATTCGGCACCTTGAGGGAGCCCTTTCCTTGGTCGTCGAGCGAGCGAGCCCCCTGGGGCGAGCGATGTCGAGACGCCGGGAGCCGACAATGTCCCCGGTGCGCACCGTGGCCGAGCGGGCCCCCTCTTGATCGTCGAGCGAAGCGAGCCCCCTGGGGCGAGCGATGCCGAGACGCCGGAAGCCGACAATGTCGCCGGTGCGCGCGGTGGTCGTCCACAGGTGGCCGGTTGTGCACAGATCCCTGCTGTAGCGGGATTCTGGCGCGGAAATCTTGTCGGTGCCGGTCCGTAGATTCCGGGGCATGATCAGCAGCCCGCCCGTGACGGCCCCGGGAGCCGACGTGGCCTCGCCGGTGGCGGTGGTGCGCGGCGCGTGGCTGGCGGTGCAGCAGCTCGCCCTCGACGCCGCGGCGGCCGGCACGGCGGATGCGGCTGCGGAGTCAGCCGACCAGGGACTGGGCAGCGTGAGCGATGCGGGCCTGATCGACATGCTCGGTGATCTGCGGCGGCTACGCGCCGCGGTGGCCGCGGTCGAGGCACACGTGCAGGTCGCGTTCGACACCTCACTCCGCGGTGCCGCTCTCGCGGCGGGCGCGACGCGGGCCGATGCCGGCAAGGGCATCGCCGAGCAGGTCGCCCTCGCCCGCGGCGTGTCCCCGTGGCGGGCCGCGAACGACCTCGCCCTCGCCAAGGGCCTGGTCCGCGAATTGCCGCGCACGCTCGCGCTGCTGACCGGTGCCGCGATCGGCGAGCAGGCCGCGCAGAACGTCGCCCGCGAGACCGTCTGCCTGATGCCCGAGGACCGCGCCACGGTCGACGAGAAGCTGAGCGAGCGGCTGGGCGGGATGAGCCCGAAACGCGCGGCGGCGACCGCCCGCGCGGAGGCCGCGAAGGTCGATGCGGAGTCGGTGGTGCGGCGCATTCGGATGGCCGAGCGTGATCGCTGCGTCACGCTCCGGCCGGCGCCGGATGCGATGGTGTATCTCAGCGCGCTGCTGCC